>DXIU01000041.1 GCA_019112765.1 Candidatus Mediterraneibacter norwichensis
AAGCGGCGCCGGCACTTAGAGCGCGTCTTTTGCGCTCTTATGTACCGCTGCGCCGCGATCCGAGCGAAAGCGTGCTCTCCGGCACCATCCCCGGACTCCCCGGCGGAAGCTTTCTCCATCCACAAATTCAAATAATATGTTTCTTTTTGAAGATGATAAGACATCCTATGATAACTACAATACTCAGTACCACGATCATAGGATATCCGTTTTCCAGACCCGGCATGTCCTTAAAGTTCATTCCGAACCATCCGGTGATCAATGTCAGCGGGAAGAAAATGGTAGATATTACGGTCAGGAACTGCATATTGCTGTTCTGTCTTGCGTCCACCTGAGCCTGATAGGCATCCTTTACCTGCTGCGCGTATTCCAGCAGATGGCTGGTCCGGCTCATAAGCCGGTCTGCACGGTCAGTCAGGATTCCGAAATACTTCAGATGCTTTTTCAGGAAGAAGCCATTTTCATTTTCTTCCAGATCCCGGCTCAGATCCATAATCTCATCATAATAACTGCGCAGATTCAGAAGTTCCCTTCGAATCGGCATCAGCTTTGTCTGAAAATCAGAGATCTTCTGCTGCGTTACATCTTCTTCCATGCGAAGCAGGCGTTTTTCATATGCTGCAAGCATTTCCAGATCCCGGCTCATAAATTCCGCAATATAATTATAAAGGAACCGCTCCTTCGTCTCTCCCTGATGGGTTCTCTTGCGCTGAATCCGATGAATCAGACGGAGAGAAAAATTATCGTCATCCACTATAACTACATTGCTTCGGTTTACGAAAAAGTACATTCTGTACCTGCTTCCCAGCACATCCAGCAATTTGGGAATACACAGAGTTCCTACAATACACTCCTGCTGATTCTCCAGCTTGCAGAATCCGATTTTCGAAACCTGAATCTCATTTTCATAAATAATACCTGCTTTTCCCAGCACTTCATCCGCATGTTTTGAGTCTGTAATAAAAACTGCCGGGACCTGATCAGCCTCCCACTCTTCCATCTCAACCGGAAGAAGCTGCTCACCGAATTTGAAAATCATCCTATCACCTTACTGTCTGTTTTCCGGAGCGGGTGCATTTTCCCGGTTCTCCGTTCTGTTTGCCGCTCTGTCATAGGCCTCCTGGTACAGAAGTTCCTGTGAGTTAATGGACTCTCCCTTACATTCTACCATAGAATAGGTTCCTGTGTTATCCTCAATTCTCGCTTTTTTGTTATCACTGAGCATCAGATCAAAAATACCTCTGACACGTTTTTTAAGAGCTTCGGAATAAACCGGAGCAGCCACCTCTACTCTCTTCACCGTATTTCTTGTCATGAAATCCGCAGAGCCGATATAATACTTTGTTCTCTCTCCGCAGCCGAAAATATAAATTCTGGAGTGTTCAAGGAATCTTCCTACAATGCTGATTATACGGATATTTTCTGTTTTTCCGGGAATGCCCGGAATCAGACAGCAGATTCCTCTGACAATCATATCAATGTGCACGCCGGCGCAGGATGCCTCCACCAGTTTATCAATAATGCGCTTGTCCGTAAGAGAATTCAGTTTCAGGCCGATATATGCCTCTTCCCCGTTTCTCTTATGCTCTATCTCCTCATCAATCATATCAAGGATTCTGGACTGAAGGCACTTCGGAGCCACCAGCAGATGCTCGGATTCTTCCACAACTTCCCCCTTTGTCAGAGCCTGGAAGACACGGGCGGCCTCCATGCCGATCTGCTCATCGGCAGTCATCAGAGACAGGTCCGTGTAAAGTCTGGCTGTCTTTTCATTATAGTTTCCGGTGCCGATCTGGGTAATATACTCAATGCCTTCTTCTCCTCTTCTGGTAATCAGACAGAGTTTGGAATGCACTTTATACCCTTCCAGGCCATAAATAATCTGACAGCCCGCCTTCTCCAGCATACGGGACCAGCGAATGTTGTTTTCCTCGTCAAACCGCGCCCGGAGCTCTACAAGGACAACAACCTCTTTCCCGTTTTCCGCCGCCTCACACAGCGCCTCAATTACTTTACTCTGTCTTGCCAGACGATAGAGCGTCATCTTGATAGAGATAACCCGGTCATCCTCTGCCGCTTCCGTAAGCATATTGAGGAAAGGACGGATTGCCTCATACGGATAGGACAGCATTTTATCTTCTTTTCTGATCTGGTCAAGAATGCTTTCGCCGTCCCGGAAATCCGCGGACTTCTGAGGAACCCTTCTCTCGTAGAACAGTTCCGGATTCATGCGAAGCAGATCCTGAATGTAAGAAATGAAAGATACGTCCAGAGGCGCTTCACTTTTAAATACACGCTCCGGAAGCACATCCAGATAACGGCACAGCACTTCGATTACAGCAGGATCCATCTCTCTTGACATATCAAGACGGACAGGAGAAAGTTTCTTTCTCTGTTTCATCAGCTCTTCCATAAAATCCCGGTAATCCAGGTCTTCATCATAAAGCGCATCGGCATCAATATCCGCATTTCTTATCACGCGGATAAGAGATTTTCCTTTTACTTTATAACCTTTAAACGCCTTTCCGATGTAGTGGAGAACAACATTTTCAGAGAGCATGTACCTGCCCTTTCCTCCCGGCAGCTCGATCAGTCTCTGAACCATATTGTTGGTACAGGGAATAATGCCGATTCGCTCTTTTTTGCTTCTCGTCTCCAGAACTACAACCGCATAGATTTCCTGATTTCTGAGGAACGGGAAAGGCTGCCGTTTTCCAACAATCGTAGGAGAACTCAAAGGCAGAATTTCATTATTAAAATACTGTTCCAGATACTTTTTCTCATCCGATTTTGCAGTAGTAAAATCAATCAGTCTGATTCCATATCCTGCGATCTGCTCCATCAGATCCTCATAGGCAGCGTCTTTTCTCTTGTTCAGCCTTTTCACCTCTTTTAATATGGCCTTGATCTGCTCTTCTGAAGTCATATTGGTCTTGTTGTCCCGGATCTTTGTATTAATCAGCATCTGATCCTGAAGTGATCCTACTCTGACCCGGAAGAACTCGTCCAGATTGCTCTGATAAATCGATACAAATGTCATTCTCTCACACAGAGGAACCGACTTGTTTTCCGCCTCCTCAAGTACACGTTCATTAAACTTCAGCCAGGACAATTCCCTGTTCATATAAATGTTTTCCATTTTTCTCCTCCTAGTATAATAATGGTGTAGTCAATAATGACTACGAGTTAATAGTTACAAAATCTAAATGAATAACTGAAGGAGGGATTCCCTCTCCATCAGAAGTTATTGTTTCCTTACTGTGTCTGTGGCT
>DXIU01000042.1 GCA_019112765.1 Candidatus Mediterraneibacter norwichensis
GGTTTTTGTTTGATAGCTTAATTTTACATCAAAAAGGAACAGGATTCCTTATATTTTGGCCATTTTTTAAAAGTTGTGGATAACAAAACTCAGCAGATTTATCTTAGGGGATAATTCTGCGGAAACTCAAGGATTTCTCTCCTTGTCAAGAAAAAACGGGTGTGCTAAGATGATTCATAGACTGAAATCATAAACGGCGCTTCTGAAATATCCTGCAGGCCGCAGATCCTGCAGACAGCAAAGCGGCAGAATCTTACACGGGATTTCTGAAACGCCCTGCTATATACAGGAGGAATTATTATGCATACTATTAAAAAGTTTATTGCCTACTATGGTCCGTATAAAGCGGTCTTTTTTATTGATCTCCTCTGTGCCGCTGTAATCAGCCTTGTGGATCTGGCCTATCCTCAGATCCTGCGCACAATGACCAGCACGCTTTTTACCAGAGACAGCAGCGTCATCCTGCGCGCTCTGCCTCTGATTGCCGCAGGACTGCTTCTTATGTATATTGTACAGAGTGTGTGCAAATATTACGTAAGCTATCAGGGCCACATGATGGGCGCTCAAATGGAACGGGATATGCGCCAGCGGCTCTTCGATCACTATGAGAAGCTGTCCTTCTCCTACTACAGTCAGAACAATTCCGGTCAGATGATGAGCAAGCTCGTCTCCGACCTGTTCGATATTGCAGAATTCGCCCACCATGGGCCGGAAAATCTGTTTATCTCCGTAGTGAAAATTATCGGGTCCTTTGTCTTTCTTTTCCTGATCAACTGGAGACTCGCCCTGCCCCTGATTGTGCTTGTCATCTGCATGTTTCTCTTTTCTTTCCGGCAGAACAGCCGCATGCAGGAAACATTTATGGAAAACCGGCGTAAAATCGGAGACGTAAACGCCAGTCTGCAGGATACACTCTCCGGCATCCGGGTCGTACAGTCTTTTACAAACGAAGAGATTGAACGTGACAAATTCAGAAAAAGCAATCATGCCTTTCTGCTCTCCAAACGGGACAATTACAGCTGTATGGGAAACTTTATGGGATGGAATCTGTTTTTTCAGGGCATGATGTATCTGGTAACCCTTGTATTCGGCGGATACCTGATCGCCCATGATCTGATGGATGCGGCAGATCTTGCTATGTACGCCCTGTATATCGGCATCTTCATCAGTCCCATCCAGATCCTTGTGGAACTGATTGAAATGATGCAGAAAGGACTCGCCGGCTTCCGCCGCTATCTGGATGTAATTGAGACTGAACCGGATATTGAGGATGCGCCGGACGCCGTTCCTCTGGAAAATGTGAAAGGACGGGTCTGCTATGAAGATGTATCTTTCCACTACAGTGACGATGACACCCCGGTGCTTTCTCATGTGTCCTTTGAAATCCCTTCCGGAAAATCCATTGCCCTTGTGGGGCCTTCCGGCAGCGGAAAGACTACCATCTGCTCTCTTCTTCCACGGTTCTACGACGTTACCGGCGGCAGAATCACTGTGGATGGAAAAGATGTCCGCTCACTGACCCTGAAAAGCCTGAGGAGCCAGATCGGTATGGTTCAGCAGGATGTATACCTGTTCTGCGGCACCATCCGGGACAACATTGCCTACGGCAGGCCCGGAGCTTCTCAGCAGGAAATCGAGGACGCTGCAAAACGGGCTAATATACATGACTTCATCATCAGTCTTCCAGACGGATATGACACATATGTAGGTGAACGCGGAACCCGCCTGTCCGGCGGACAGAAGCAGAGAATCTCCATTGCCAGAGTATTCCTGAAAAATCCGCCTATTCTCATTCTCGACGAAGCCACAAGCGCACTGGACAATGAGAGTGAGCGCTGGATTCAGAAAAGTCTGGAAGAACTGTCCAGAAACCGCACCACGATCACCATCGCCCACAGACTGTCCACTATACGGAACGCAGATGAAATAATTGTAATCACAGAAGACGGAATCGCAGAACGGGGAACCCACGAATCACTCCTTGAAAAAGGAGGCATATACGCCCACTATTACAATATGTAGATTTGAATTTATCTGCGACATGGGACTGAAAAAGGTCCGAAAATACTTTGATACAGAGTAAACAGAAATCGTATTCGGAGAGCGCTGGGGAGATTTTGATCTCCGTTCCGCAGAATAAAGTAAAACAGAAAAAACCTGGATACAGGCTAAAAACAGGATTTTCAATGGAAACTCACGTTCCGCTCGGACAGTTCCATTGAAAATCCTAACGCCTGTACCCAGGGTTTTTGTTTTACTAAATTCTGCTCCAAAGTCGCCTAAAATCTCCCCAGCCGCTCTCCGAAAGGCATATCCAGCCGTCTGTATCCAAGCATTTTCTGCTCTCATCCAGCCGACACTGTCACAGATAATTTCAAATTCAACAAACAAAAACAAAGACAGAACTATTTCGACTACGGCTGACTGTTTATCCGGTTTCCGCTTTTGAAGCAGGAAAATACACCTGCTTTCAAACAACCATACGGAATACAGTCTTGTGTCAGCCGATAAAGTTCTGTCTTCGTTTCTTCTTGTTTGAATTTGAAATTGTGGGGGGAAAGCGCAGTCGGGAAGGGATGAGGGGGTGATGGAGGACCGTAAAACAGCGCCGGCACTTAGAGCGCGTCTTTTGCGCTCTTATGTACCGCTGCGCTGTGTCCGAACGAAAGTGCGTCCTCCGGCACTCCCTCATCCCTTCCCGACGGAAATTTCTTCACCCACAAATTCAAATTTACAGCCGCTCACTATTGGTGTTCATGTACTTATATTCTGCCACTGAGCGGTCAAATGTTTTGATATGACCATACAGCCATTCAATTACATTTCTGTTGACCTGTTCTACAAAAGCGTTGGACGGTCCTTCTTCTTCTTCCAGCATATTGTAAAGATCTTTCACTACTTCACGAAGTTTATCGTGTTCTTTTTTATGAGCTTCAATGCCCGGATATCCGATGGATTCCTGAAGTTTTTCCTCTTCGCCGAAGTGAAATTCTGTATAATCTGCCAGATAATCCAGAGTTGTTATGGCTACTCTTTTGTCATTTCCGTTCTCACAGCTGTCCAGAAGCTTATTGATCTTTTCGATCAGCTCTTTGTGCTGCCCGTCAATCATCTCATTTCCCGTTACCAGATTGTCATCAAATACTGCTCTCATACTCTTCCTCCTATACTTCTCCATTTTTAAATTTTATAATCATCTCATTGGTGAGACTGTCTCTCGAAGGTTCCACCGGAATCTCCTCCCTCCCGAACCATTCGGCAAGCGCAAGTTCTTCCCGGTCAAGTGTAATCTCGTCTGATCCGTCCAGATCACAGTAAAATCCCATCAGCAGTGTGTCGCTGAAGGACCATGGCTGGCTCTTATAATAACGGATATTCTTTACCTTCAGACCGACTTCTTCCATAACTTCCCTCTTCACAGTCTCCTCCAGAGTCTCTCCGATCTCAGCGAAGCCTGCCAGAAGTGCGTACTTTTTATAATTTCGTCCGGCATATTTTGACATCAGTATCCTGCTGCCGTCCGTCAGGCCTATGATAACTGCAGGACAGATTTTCGGATAGACCATATTGCCGCATTCCCTGCAGCGGAGCATTCTCTCTTTCCCGTCCTGCTCAAGGAGATGACCGCAGCGTCCACAGTATTTGTGGTCTCTGTACCAGATATAAAGCTGATAGCCTGTAATTCCGGCAAAAGCCCTGTACTGGGGATCCGCGCGCCTGAAAATCTCCGTATTTTCCAGTGTAAATTCTGACAGAGGCTCCCTGCTGATCTTCTCAACCAGATAATAACGCTCTCCGTCTATGGAAAACAGATATGTATAATCTTTATAGATTTCCTCATTCAGACGCTCCAGATCATGGAATTTCGGGAAAACAATCCCGGCTCCTGTCCGTTTTAAAAGAGCTGTGTGTTCCTCATAGTACAGCGCAACGCTGTCCCCGTCCGGAGGGATCATCCGGTACTGGTTGTCATATTGATGAGGGTATATATCCTGAATCATGGTCCGTTTCTCCTGCACAGGCCCGCAGGCAGAGTAAAATTTCCTGCCTGCGGGCCATACTTTTCTTCCTGTCTATGATACCATATTTTTATCTTTTTTCCTATTTTTTCTTTTCTCCCGGGGAAAAAGTCCGGCCGCTGCCAGAATCACATTCCCCGCCAGAATAAAGAAATCTGCCAGGTTATATGTAATTGCCGACATTTTTTCATTGCTGCACTTTATGCCAATATAATCTGCAACGCCGTCTCTCATCCACCGGTCAAGGGTATTGCTCCAGGCGCCTGCTGAAAGCAGCGCCAGTCCTTCTTTCCGGAAGAAATGCCCCTTCCGGAACAGCCCTGCTGTCTGAACCACTGTAACCGCCAGTGCCGCAGAGGTGGAAAGTGCTTTTACCACTTCAGGTCTGTCCTGCAGAAGATTCAGGCATATCCCCTTATTCTTGACTCTGCGCAGAACAATCCGGTCCGAAAGACGCTTTTCTTCTCCCGGATTCAGATTTTGCTCTGTATATGACTTCAGACTCTGATCCAATGCAATCAGGATTATACTTTCCCCGACAAACCATATTTTCTTCATTCTTTTCCGTCCTGTAAAATATTCTTTAATCTTTCAATTTATCTGCAGCCTTTTCTGCTTTATCCGCAGCCTTTCCTGCAATATCATCGACTTTTCCCGCAGCCTTTTCCATCATCTCTGAAGTCTTTTTTGCGGCCTTCTCTGCCATCTCGCCGGCTTTTCTTGCTGCTTTTCCTGCTTTTTCAGCTACATTTTTTGCTGCGTCTGCTGCCTTTTCCTTCATATCATCTGATATCACGCTGTCGCCTTCTCCGCTTTCCTTCTCTTCGTCCTCTCCGTCATACACTTCGCCTTCCCACACTTCTTCCTCTGCTTTTGCGCCGCAGTAAGGGCAGAATGACATATCTTTGCCAACCATCTTTCCACAGGATTGACATTCAAAGGCACCTTTCAGCTCTGCGATCTTCTTATTATACTTCTTCATACCGGCCTCACGGCTGCTTATGGCCTGGCACAGCGGTTCCGCCTCTTCGCTGACTTCTCCGCCTGCTGTATAGCTGTCATAAATCATTCGTCCCATTTCCATAAGATCCACGGCGTTTTCTCTTGCAAGTCTGCGCACTTTGCCTTTCAGCCGCTGAATTTCAATGGCCTCACCTGCTTTATTTGTCACCGTCTCCGCTGTCTCGCCAAGACGTTTTCCCAAATCTTCAAAAAAATCCTTCATCTTTCCTTCTCCCTTCTTTTCCTTTTCATCACAGGAATCTGTCTGCCGGCAACTCCGGTTTCATACATCTTATTATACCCTATTACGTGACAACTTCAACAAAATCGATTTTTTTTCATACTTTTTTAAGTATCCGTCCCTCCATTCTGTTTTCCGCAGCCTGCTCTGACAGTATCTTTGCCTGCCCGAAGGTCTGCATATTTTTTCTGTAAAATTCATATATTTGAGAAAAACAATGAGGTTTGTTATGACAGATCCTGAAACATGCCGGCAGCATATCCTGTCAGAAGATTACAGGGATTTTATCGGGAATCATGTGCGGACACCATTTTTTGAAAGTATCATGCGGGACGGACAGTGCGAGCAGGACGCCGGATTCGGCTATAAATGTTTCTATCTGCCCGCAGAGCTTACCGGACCTGTCAGCCTGTCCCGTTTTTCCTATAATTCCATTCCAAAGTGCTTTACTCCCACCAGCATGGAAACGCTGAATCAGGCCGGGATTCTTCCCATCCAGAACTATCCCACTCTTCAGCTGAAAGGAAAGGGAACTCTGATCGGTTTTCTGGACAGCGGCATTGATTACGCAAATCCCGTTTTCCGTAATCTCGACGGTTCCACAAGAATTGCCGCCATCTGGGATCAGACTGTACAGAGCGGCTCTCCTCCGGAAGGTTTTGCATACGGGACAGAGTTTACCGAAGAGCAGATTAATGAAGCACTGGCAGAAGAAAACCCGCTCTCTGTCGTGCCCTCTTCCGATGACACCGGCCACGGAACGTACACCGCCAGCCTGGCTGCCGGCTCAGGGAATCCGCAGGAACAGTTTCTTGGCGCGGCGCCCGAGGCATCCATTGCAGTAGTCAAGCTGAAACAGGCCAAACAGTATCTGAGAGATTACTATTTTATACCAGACAGCGCCGTCTGCTACCAGGAAACTGATCTGATGCTGGGGCTGAAATATTTAAACGACCTGGCCGACTCTCTGAACCTTCCTCTGGTAGTCTGCGTCACAGTAGGATCCAGCATGGGAGGACATATCGGCACTCTTCCCTTCTCCTACCTGATTGAAGGCTACAGTACAAGAGCAAATCATATCACCGTAATCGGTACAGGCAATGAGGCAGACAAAAGACATCACTATTTCAATACGATAGCTGATATGGCTGACAAAAAGGACGTGGAAATCCGGGTAGGAGAAAATGTTTCCGGTTTTTCTCTGGAACTGTGGACCGATATTCCGAATATTCTGTCCATCTCCATCCTGTCCCCCTCCGGGGAAAACACCTCCCGTATTCCATTCCGGGTCGGCGCCAGCGCGGAGATTGATTTTCTTTTTGAGCGGACAAAAGTTTCCGTCGACTACCGCCTCCTGGTAGAAAAATCAACTTCTGAGCTGATATTTTTCCGCTTTGACGCCCCGGCCCCCGGCATCTGGAAAATCATAATTGAGCCGCTGACGCTGGCAGACAGCCGGTTCCACATGTGGCTTCCCGTGACGGAATTTCTGAGCGGCGAAGTATATTTTCTGGAGCCGGACCCTTACTATACACTGACCAATCCGGCCACCACAGAAAGTCCCGTTATTGTATCCTACTATAATGGAAATACTGACGCGCTCTCGCAGGCATCCGGACGGGGCTATACGCGCTTTCAGCAGATTAACCCGAACATCTCGGCGCCGGGCGTAGACGTAACAGGTGCTCTGCCCGGAGGAAGATTTGCAGCCCGGACCGGCGCCAGCGCGGCGGCTTCCATTACCGCCGGAGCCGTTGCCCTTATACTCGAATGGCTCCTGACCTACGAAAATGTTCCCGGCATAGATTCCTACCAGATCAAAAGTCTGCTGATCCTGGGAGCCGTGCGTCCGAATACCATGGAGTATCCTAACCGGGAATGGGGGTACGGCCAGCTCAACCTCTACAACACTTTTGAAACAATACGGCAATTATAAAGGGATGCTGCAGAAGCAGCATCCCTTTATGAACCGGACACGATTCGCCCCGTATTTTTTCTGCTTTTTCTTTATCTTTATCCAAGCCGCGGAACCGCCTGGCCCCTGAGCCGGATCACAGGCCCTCCGGTTCCCTCTATATATGCCCTTGTTATGGTCACTTCGCCTATGCTGTCATCCTTTGGTATCTCATACATAATATCCAGCATAAACTCTTCAATAATCGCACGGAGGGCACGGGCTCCGGTGTCTTTCTCCATTGCCTTTTCCGCAATCGCCTCCAGGGCATCATCGTCAAAGTCCAGCCGGACCTCATCCAGGGCGAGGAGTTTCTGATACTGTTTAAGAATAGCGTTTTTCGGCTCTTTCAGGATCTTGACAAGCATATCCTTGTCCAGTCCTTTCAGCGTAAATATAATAGGCAGACGTCCGAGGAATTCCGGAATCATGCCGAATTTTCTCAGATCTTCTACTGTTACCTTTGACAGAAGATCTTTGTCATGGTCAAGTTTATCTTTCAGCTCCGCATTAAATCCCATGGAAGTTTTCTTCTGCAGCCGTTCTTTGATGATGTCTTCCAGATCCGGGAAAGCGCCGCCGCAGATAAAGAGAATATTTTTGGTATTTACCGTCGTAAGAGGCACCATGGCATTTTTACTGTTTGCCCCTACCGGCACTTCCACCTCGCTTCCTTCCAGCAGTTTCAGCATTCCCTGCTGAACAGACTCTCCGCTGACATCACGCTGGTTTGTATTATGCTTCTTCGCGATCTTATCAATTTCATCAATAAAGATAATGCCCTGCTCCGCCCGTTCCACGTCATTGTCCGCTGCCGCAAGGAGCTTGGAAACTACGCTTTCAATATCATCTCCTATGTAACCGGCTTCTGTAAGGGAAGTGGCATCCGTAATTGCCAGGGGAACATCCAGAAGTCTGGCCAGGGTTTTTACAAGATATGTCTTTCCGCATCCGGTAGGTCCGATCATAAGCATATTGGATTTTTCAATCTCAATATCATCCATTGTGTCTGTAGCCACGCGTTTGTAGTGGTTGTAAACAGCAACAGACATGGCTTTCTTGGCATATTCCTGGCCTACCACATACTCATCCAGCCGGGCCTTGATCTTATGAGGCGCCGGAATATTCTTCACGTCAAGCTGATGGAATTCTTTCGGCTTTTCCTTCTTCTTCTTGATCTTCTGTTGTTTCGGCTGCATATTTTCCAGATCAGACATATTAACGAACTGAACGCCGGGCATATTCATCAGCCGGTTCAGATCCACTGATCCGCTTGTCATGGCGTCAAAACTTCTCTGCATGCAGTCCGGACACACTGTAATATTATTCGGCAGATCGATCATTCTGCCTGTAACACTCTCAGGCCGATGGCAGATAAAACAGATTTTTTCATATTCATTTTCATTGTCTTCTTTTTTCTCGTGCTCTGAAGCGGTAAGCCCGCGGCTTTCCTCTTTCTGCACTCCGTCGTCTTTCTGGTCTTTTTTCTCTTCTTCGTCTAATATAATGAAATCATTATCTGACATAAATAATCCCTTCTTTTACTGTAAATTGAAGCCTGCGGCACAATCCGCAGGTCTGTCCATATTATAGTATACTTATCCGGATTATACAAATGAACTTTTTCTAAAACAGGCCGGGAACTCACTGAATCTCCTGGAGCCTGAGTCCCGCTGTGTCTGTTACCGGCATGGAGAACACAACAGATCTGGCCTTGCTGTTCAGTCCTGCATTTTCCATAATAGACTTCATGATCCGGTTTTTATCCTCTGTCCTGGCAACAATGAATATCATTTCCTTTTCATCCGCAATGGAGACTCCCAGGAATTTTTCCGCTCTCTCAAGGCCGGTTCCTTTTGCGTGGATCACCGTTCCGCCGCCTGCGCCCTTGTCTCTGGCCGCATCCATCACCTCTTCGCTGTGTCCGTGATTGGCAATTACAACGATCAGTTCATATTTGGTATCTTTCATAGATCTCTCCTTTTCTATTTCAAACTTCTGCCCGTCTGTTAAAAACTGCAGAACCTTTTTGCCGCCTATACTGGACAGAGGGATAAGAAATGCAATTCCTCTTCCGGGCACATCAATCTGAACCTGTTCCTCCAGCCCTCTTTTCACACCTTTCCACGTATCGTCAGTCACAACTGACATCATCACAATTTTTTCTGTAGCTTCAAGGCCGAAGTAATCCAGCATTTCACTGGTTGCTGTTCCATTTGCCAGAGAGCAGAATATGGGAGACAAACCATTCTGTTCATAAAACGCATGTATCTTACGGCTTGTCAGACGCTTTGTTATTGTTATCATCATATACATTTCACTCATATATTTATCCCTCTTACAGCTCTATAATATCATCATCCGGAAGCTGGGCAAAAGCTGCCGCAGTCTTTCTGGCTTCCTTCTTTTCAAGGTGTCTGGAACTGATCTGGTATACCAGACCAAGAATCTGAATTGTAATCAGAGGCGTCAAAGCTACCATGGCTACCACTCCGAATGCATCTTTTACAATATTTCCGCCCACGCTCTCACAGGCTCCCATAGCAAACGGGAGAAGGAACGTGGCTGTCATAGGTCCGGACGCGACACCGCCTGAATCGAAGGCGATAGCAGTAAATATTTTCGGTACAAAAAATGAAAGAACCAGGGCTGTTATATACCCTGGTATAATAAACCAGAATATGGAAATCCCTGTCAGAACCCGAATCATCGCAAGGCCCAGGGATACCGCAACCCCGACAGAGAGGCCCAGGCTCATGGCTCTGGATGATATGGCGCCTGAAGTAATCTCTTCTACCTGACGGGTCAGGACGAATACTGCCGGCTCCGCCAGTACAATAAAATATCCGATCACCATACTCACCGACACAATCAGCCACTTATACGGATTGTCCGCCAGCACCTGGCCGAGATAATTTCCCGCCGGCATAAATCCCACATTCACACCGGTCAGAAACAGGACAAGCCCCACATAGGTATAAATCATTCCGATTCCGATCTTAATAAGCATCTTTTTCTGCATTCTGCGGAAAATAAGCTGAAATACAAAAAAGAACAAAATAATCGGGAAAAGAGAAATTGCCATTTCCCTCATATAATCAGGAAATCCTTCTGCAAAAATATTCCAGAGCTCCACGGAATTGTTAATCTCCGGGATAGCTTCCGCCGTATATTCCGTACTTTCCGGGTGATAAATCAGCCCCAGTACAAGCACCGAGAGAATGGGCCCGATGGAACAGAGCGCAACCAGTCCGAAACTGTCATCCTCCGCTCTTTCATCACTTCGGATCGCCGAAATACCGATGCCCAGTGCCATAATAAAGGGCACAGTCATCGGACCTGTAGTCACGCCGCCTGAATCAAAGGCTACCGCCGTAAAATCATCCGGCACAAAAAAAGCCAGTATAAACACAATGATATAAAGCCCGATCAGCATATGGCTCAGGGTAATATTAAACAGCATCCGCAACAGCGCCGCAACCAGAAAAAGCCCCACGCCAAACGCCACAGACAGAACCAGTATAATATTCGGCACCGACGGCACCTGCTCTGCCAGCACCTGAAGATCCGGCTCTGATATGGTAACAATAAATCCCAGAATAAAGCTGAGCAGTACCATCAGCCAGAGTTTCTTTGTCTGCGTCATGCAGGTTCCCACATTTTCCCCAATGGGAGTCATGGACATTTCCACACCAAGGGTAAAAAACATCATTCCCGCAATCAGCAGTACTCCGCCCAGAAGAAATGCCAGGAGAATTCCCGGTTCAATGGGCGCCACAGTAAAACAGAGCACCAGAACGATGCCGATCACCGGCAGCACAGCCTTTAATGTTTCATTTAATTTTTCCTGTAGTTTTTCCAATAATTTTGTTCTTAATAAATTCACACATTCCCTGCCTTTCTTATTATTTGTTCATCAGTTCAAGAAATTCATCTTCCGATATAATCGGAATTCCCATTTCTTTCGCCTTCCGGTTTTTTGAGGAAGCAGACGCCGTATCGTTATTAATCAGATAGTTTGTCTTCGAAGTTACGCTTCCCGTCACCTTTCCTCCTCTCTTCTCAATCTCCTCCTTCACCTCACTCCGGTTGGAAAAATGATTCACACTTCCCGTAATCACAAAATTCATGCCGCTGAAAATCTGCTCATCCGGCCGGCTCTCTTCCTCCGGTATGCGCACTTCATCCAGCAGCCTCCTGAATACATCCCGGTGCCCTTCATCGGAAAAATACTCCACGAATGTTCCCGCGATCACTCCGCCTACGCCGGATATCGCGCTAAGCTCTTCCACCGTTGCGTTCAGAATTCTCTGCGGATCCTGATTGAGTGCACGGCAGATCACCTTTGCGTTGGCTGCCCCCACATTCGGGATGCCAAGCGCATAAATCAGCCGGGGCATTGTAGTATTTCTGGCATTTTCTATACTGTTCTGCAGATTGATATAAGATTTTTCGCCGAAACCTTCCATATTTTTAATCGGCTCTTCGTATCTGTCCAGGTGAAAAATATCCGTAAAGTCTTTTATATAGCCATGGAGAATAAACTTTTCCAGTGTCGCCTCTGAAAGCCCTTCAATATTCATGGCGTCCCGGCTGACAAACAGGGTAAATGACTTTACGTGTTTTGCCTGGCACTGTGGATTTGTACAGTACAGTGTCTTTGTATCATTCTCCATATGGATTTTTGTTTTTCCGCCGCATACGGGACAGACTTCCGGAATATCCCTCACGCCGCTCCGCGTCAGATTCCGGGCAATCTGGGGAATAATCATATTTGCCTTATACACTTCGATCCGGTCTCCCACACCCAGTTCCAGCTCCTCCATGATGCTGATATTGTGGACGCTTGCCCGGCTCACCGTTGTTCCTTCCAGCTCCACCGGCGCAAAAACGGCAACCGGGTTGATCAGCCCTGTCCGGGAAGGGCTCCACTCAATCTCAAGAAGGGTAGTCTCCCGGATCTCGTCCGCCCATTTAAAAGCGAAGGAATCCCGGGGAAATTTCGCCGTTGTTCCCAGGGACTCCCCATATGCGATATCATCATAGACAAGCACAAGTCCGTCTGAAGGAATCTCATTTTTCTCTATATGCTGCGCAAACCACTGAACCTCTTCCTCGATGGTTCCGGCAGTGACCGGATGATTTTCCACCACGTCAAATCCCTGCTCCGAAAGCCATTTCATCTGATACAGGCGGGAATTATGAAAATTCACCCCTTCTGCTCTTACCAGGGTAAACGCATAAAATTTCACATTCCTTTTTGCCGTGATTTCATTGTTCAGCTGGCGCACCGAGCCACTGCACAGATTGCGGGGATTTTTATATCTGGCATCCACATCTTCAATTTCTTCGTTAATTTTCTCAAAATCCCGGTAAGAAATAACTGCCTCCCCACGTATTATCAGTTCTCCCTGATAGGGAATCCGGCATGGAAGATTCCGGAACACTCTGGCGTTATTGGTAATCACTTCCCCCACTTCACCGTTCCCTCTTGTTACCGCCTTCTGCAGTTCTCCTTCCCGGTAGGTAAGTACAATGGTCAGCCCGTCCAGTTTCCAGGAAATCATGGCTTTCTGATCTCCCAGGAATTCTTTCAGACGCTCTACGTCCTTTGTCTTATCCAGGGACAGCATGGGCCGCTCATGCCGTTCTTTGGGCAGCTCGCTTAACACTTCATACCCCACATTAACGGTGGGACTGGACGCAAGGGTCGTTCCCAGCTCTTTCTCCAGACTCTGCAGTTCGTCGTAAAGCCTGTCATATTCATAATTGCTGATAATCTCTGTATCTTCCTGTTCATATGCGCGCCTTGCCCGGTTCAGGAACTCCACAAGTTCCCGCATACGCTTTTTCTTCTCTTCCATAATGTCCTCCTGTCTGATAAACTATACTGCCGGATCAGCCGGCGCTATTCTGCCGGAATTCTGACGCGGCAGACCGGAGAATTACCTCCCGTATGCTGTTCCGGGAGAATCCTTGATCATATCGTAAAGCTCTTCCAGTTCCCGGTCCGTCAGTTTCCGGTATTCCCCTTCTTTCAGTCCGTCCAGATAAATATTCATCACCCGCACACGCACAAGATCCTTTACCTCGTAGCCAAGAGCCTGGCACATCCGGCGGATCTGCCGGTTCAGTCCCTGGGTCAGTATAATGGAAAAAGTATATTTCCCGACCTGTTTTACCGTACAGGGGCGTGTTACTGTATCCAGTATGGGCACGCCTGCCGCCATCCGGCTTAAAAACTCCGGTGTGATCTCATGATCCACGGTCACCTTATATTCTTTCTCATGACGGTTTGCGGCGCGCATCATCCGGTTGATAATATCCCCGTTATTTGTCATAAGCAGAAGCCCCCGGGAATCCTTATCAAGCCGGCCCACATAGGTCACCCGGACCGGATAATTCAGAAAACGGACAATGCTGTTTCTTTCCCGCTTTTCCTCCGTACACACAATTCCTTTCGGCTTATTCACCGCCAGGACAACCATGTCGTCCTGTTTTGAGACAATTTTTTTTCCTACTTTAACCACCTGGCCGGGAAGGATACGCATTCCTGTCCTGGCAGGCTGACCGTCAACCGTAACCTTCCCGCTTTCAATAAGGCGGTCAGCCTCTCTCCTTGAGCAGACTCCCGCCTCGCTTAAATACTTATTCAGCCTTACCGGCTCTTTCTTCTGTATAAATTCTTCCTGTATTCTGTTACTCACCTGCAAACACTCCACTGATATTATTGTCTGTAAAAAATGTATTTCCACTGTACAGTATAAGCACATCTGTAATGCGGTATGTATCCATAAGCTCATCCAGAGTCTCCGTACAGTACCGGGGATCTGCCACAACGATCTCCCGGTAAAAAGGAGTCAGAAACTGGATAAAGCAGTCTGCAAAAGAATCCTTTACTACAAGAAGCCTGTCGCTGTCTGTGGAAACTGTGCGGATATCCGCAACGGAAGTATCACCGCCCAGAAAAACCTCATACTGATCTTTTGTCTCAAGCTTCGATGAATCATAGATCGAGGTGGTTTTTCTGCCATCATCCACATAGGTCACGGTCAGATCATTGTCTCCTGTTGCAGGAACATAAATATCAATCTGCTCTGTTTCATCCAGGAACACACCGCTTTTCGAAGAAAGCCCTCCGTTAAAATCATCTGAAACCGCATAGGAAACAAAGTCATCCGACACATCCTCTTCGATCCCTAAAACCGGCGCCGCCTCCTGAAACACATAGA
Source organism: Candidatus Mediterraneibacter norwichensis (assembly GCA_019112765.1). GTDB lineage: Bacteria > Bacillota > Clostridia > Lachnospirales > Lachnospiraceae > Mediterraneibacter > Mediterraneibacter norwichensis. The sequence goes on from DXIU01000042.1 coordinate 14,449, forward strand.
AGGCTCCCAGAGATGTCCAGCGGCTGTCTGTTTTGTAATATATATTTTCCGATCTGTGCCGGTTCAATACCGACACTGCGTCAATCCAGCTTACCGAATCTCCCAGTTCGTTCTTGACCATACTGATCAGCTGACTCTGATCCTCCACTGCGGCAAAAGTCGGAAGACTTTCGTTCAGCACACAGGCAGCATCCGGAACCAGTATCATTGAAACCGGAATATCCGGATATCTGTCCGCAAAACTTTTGATCGCAGTAAGGTTCCCTGACATCTGTCCCTGATCGGGAACCGCGATTTCTTCAAAAAGCCGGCCGTTTTTTCCAATATAGACGCCATTCTCCATCCGGCTGCCTCCCAGCCGGCTTAAGGATACCCGGATGCTGCGCCATATATCACGGGCCGCGAACTGGTCAGCCGCATAATTTTCATACTGCTCCATAAAATCTCTGCCGGCTGCATTATTCATTGAAAGCTGCGGCTTTTCAGCCAGCTTCCGGTTTTCCGCTTCCGACATCTCCCTGTCGGGAACAATAAGATTGATAACCATAACCAGCAGGAGAACTGCCGGAAACAGCAGACCCAGCAGGCTGTCTGCCGGACCCTTTGATCTCTTTCTGTTTTTCATCACTTCACCTAGAATCTAAAATATAAAAACGGATGGAATGTATCGGTTACAAGAAACGCTGTCGATATAAAAAATATTACAATATAGGCAGCCGCCTCTACTGCTGAGCGCACTTTCCTGTTTGAGGGAATCCCTGTTAACGCGCGGAACAGCCGGATTCCCGCAGTACCGGAACACAGCGCCGCCAGAAGATACAGAAGCCAGTGGGTAAGAAGGAGAAATCCTCCCTCGGCGTCCGCAAATCCCGCGCCTGCTCCGATCATTGCCAGCAGATATCTTACAGAATAGCCCAGGCTGGGACTGAAGAAAAATACCCAGCCCACAAGCACAAGGATCCCTGTATAAATACGTGTCACAATCCGGGGAAGTTCATCCAGAAAAACGCCCCAGACATATTTTTCCATAACCAGGATAATTCCGTAATACACACCCCAGACAATAAAATTCCAGGCTGCTCCGTGCCACATGCCGATCAGCGTCCATACAATCATCAGATTAAGAACATTTCTGGCAGGAGAACACTGGTTTCCCCCAAGCGGTATATAAACATAATCCCTGAACCAGGTGCTTAATGAGATATGCCATCTTCTCCAGAAGTCTGTAATACTTGTCGCTGTGTAAGGATAATCAAAGTTTCTGCGGAACTCAAAACCAAACATTTTCCCCAGGCCGACAGCCATATCAGAGTACCCGCTGAAATCAAAATAAATCTGAAATGCATAGGAAATACAGCCGATCCATGCAGTCAGCACAGACATACCTGCCGCCGGTCCTGCCGAAATCTGCTCAAATACCGCGCCCGCCGTATTGGCCAATACCGCCTTTTTGGCCAGTCCAAGAATAAAATACCGGCTTCCCTGTCCAATTCTGCTGACAGAAAGTTTCCGCGCTGCCAGCTGCTGCTCAATATCCTCATAACGTACAATCGGCCCTGCGATAAGCTTAGGAAACATACAGATATAAAGGGCAAAAAGGAGAATATTCTTCTGTGCCGTGATCTTCTTCCGATAAATATCAATCACATAGGACATAGCCTGAAATGTGTAAAAAGAAATTCCCACCGGCAGGGGCAGCTCCCGGTACGGAATATTCACAGAAAACAGATCCGATACCGTATTCAGAACAAAACCGTAATATTTAAAAAAACCGAGGATCAGAATATTGATCACAACAGCAAAAATTATACTCCGCTTTGCTCTGCGGGGATCATCTTCTCTTGCCTGAATCTCTCTCCCGCAGAAATAATTCAGACAGATGGAAAGAATCATAAGCACCACATATACCGGCTCACCCCAGGCATAAAATACAAGGCTGGCAATAAGCAGAACAATGTTCTTCCCTTTTGCGGGAATAAGATAATAAAGTACCAGTACAACCGGCAAAAAGTAAAATAAAAAAGTAATACTGCTGAATAGCATGTCCGTTCCCTCCCGCCTCACTCCGCCTGCTGACTTCTGGTCACAGACTGTCTGCGAATACCTTCATGTATTGGTCCGCATCCTGTGAGACAACAAAAAAGATATAATCCCCTCTCACACTCTGTCCGGCATTTTCAAGAAGCGCAGCCTGTTCCGGCATATATCCCGAAAATTCTTCCAGACGCTTCTCCACATGCTCCTCCAGAGCGTCCGTCACCTGACTGATCTGGCTGTCATCCGCAACCTGGATAAGCAGCACCTCTTCCGCAGAAACAGCAGACGCATAGTACAGGACTCCGGAAAACTCCGCGCTGTTCAGCCCGAAATCCCGCTTCAGCGCCATGCTGTCCTGACCGGAAAGATGTTCTGTATCGACTGCCGCGCTTACCGCTCCGCTCACCTCTTCAAACGGCTGCCCGCTCACACCCACAAACAGCAGGAGCAGAGCAATATACCCTGCGGTCAGCACTGATATAATATATTTCGCAGCTGCAGCAGCATGCTGTCCCACCTGTTTCATAGCGCAGCCACCTCCGCCATATTTTCCGCCCACACAGGAAAAAAGGAACGGTTAAAATGTATTCCATCCTCTTCATAGTACTGATCTTCCACAATGCCGGTATTGTCAATGTATCCCACCTGCCGGCTGTCACAAAGCTGTTCCAGCGCGGCATTGTATTCCCCGATCTGTTCAAAAGCCGGATTTTCTTCATAAGCTTTTTCCTGCGCAGGAAAAACAGAATTCACAAAAATATGCGCATCCGGGATCTCTGTCTGCAGGGTTTCCAGGAAATCCCCATACAGCTCTGTAAACCGGGCAGTATCTCCGTTTGTGTCATTGACATCAGAACTGCCCAGTGACACAAAAATAATCTGCGGGCTCAGCTCTTTTGTCTTCTGAATCAGGCTGTCAGCCTGATCCAGATGCGCCCCGGCTTCTGCCGCGACACTGGACGCATTGAGAATGTTATACTCTGAAAAACCAAGAGCGGCCGCATCTCCCAGTACAACTGCCTGTGAAAAACGCTCCTTCAGACTGCGCTCCCCACCCGCTTCACCGTCCTGTTCCTCCAGACGGCTGATCTTTTCTTCTATAACTGTAATATCTTCATCCTCTGCATTCTTTATATACCCGATTCCTTCTGACGTATCTGCGTGACCTGCTGTAAGCCGGCCAATTCCCCGGATGAGCAGAACAATCAGAAAAATCACAGCCAGAACACAGATGCCAAGCAGAATATTCCGCTGTGTTCTTCTTTTCATCTTCTTCATAACTGATTCATCTCTTCTTTATATCTGAACTACCACGCCGGTCTGTTTTTAACATACTCAGCTTCTGTCTATAAACTTCCTGTTTTTACTGCCGTCCTGTCCTGCGGGATTCTGCCGGGACAGCATTATTTATTATTATACACGAAATCGGCTTTCCTGAAAAGAAATTGTTCTTTCATCCATATATATGGTATCATGTTGTTACAGTTCCCGCATAAACCGGCATTCCTGCCATACAGTTTTCTGCCGGAAATTTCTGCGGATACGCACTACAGAAACGGAGGATTACAGGATGATATCGCTTTCCCTGACAGATATTAAAGGATTTATGTCCCAGCTTCTCCTGTCTGAAACATTTGATAATTTTTCTTTTATCGAGGGAGAAATCGTAACTTTTAATACATTTAAAATCGACGGGTTTATTCAAAAGGATTTTTTTGACACAGATGAAACGCCGCCTCAGTATTCATACTGGAAAAATCTGAGAGAATACTGTTTCTCCATTATCAGAGGGAAACGTACTCCTCTGAGTTTCCACCTTGTTTTCAGCCTTTCACATGAAAATACAAAACGGCTGGCAGCTCAGAGCACCCCTGCGCTGCATGCGGAAGATGTCCAGGGGCTTTATCTGAACATCCGCTATGACGGGAAGCACCTGTCCTGCATAACAGGGATCTCCTTTAAGACATTCACACTGGATAAATCACTGGAACACGCATGGGATGAAATGGTACAGAAGTTTCTGAAACAGAAAAAAATCGAATTTATCAGGGAAAGCTGAGGAAATTCGGATTTGTCGAAGGGAATTTCCGGACAGCAGACACAAACCGGAAGGGAAGGAAGTTTTTATAAGACGGATTCAGAAGAGGGGGACAGGGAATTCTGATTCCGTTCCATGAGTTAAGAAAAATAACGGAACCTGGGAATCAGCTAAAA
>DXIU01000043.1 GCA_019112765.1 Candidatus Mediterraneibacter norwichensis
TTCCTTGGGAAACATCAGCGTCTCAAGCGCTGCATCTGTCAAGTTTTCATCCAACGGCCAGGATAAATGCATTTCCCGTGCTCGTTTTTGAACCTTGACTACGGTTTTCTGCGAAACACCGATGCTTTGAACAATGTTTCGCTGCGATAGTCCCAAAGCGGTAAGCCTGAGGATCTCACGATACTTGGTCATTGTCTTGTGACCTCCTTATAATGGATTTACATCTTGCGATGTATGTCTCTATTATAAGGATTTGGAATATGATTTCCTGTCCCGGAACAGTGATTTCCGTTTATCCGGAATAGAGATTTCCTATCGCCGGACTGGTGATGGAAAATGCACCGGAATACTCACTTCTTGTAAAAGACAGTGACAGTTTTCTGCAGGTGGTGATTCAGAAGTATGTGCAGAACAGAATCCCGGAAGAAAAAGTAGAAGAAGTGTTTCGGATGCTGGGTGATGCGCCGGGAAATGAGGATAGGTTTATTACAGTATGCGTGGACATTGATCTTGCTTATAAGATTACAAATTCTCTGGATTATGAGGCGTCCCGTTTTACGCTTATGAAGCGTCTGGAGGAAGTAATAGGCAGAAACTTTATTTATTGGAGAGCGGAAGGGAAGACAGAGGAAAGTGTATTTATTATCCGGACAAAGGATAAAGAGGCAGTTTTTGAATTAAAGCAGATTCTGGAACATGTAAAGAAAGAGGAGAAGAGCCCGGTAGTGGCAGCGATATCAAAACCATATAAAAAAATCAAAGGGATAAAGAGAAGTTATATGGAGGCGCAGAAACTGTTTGAAATGGCCAGCATATCCGGCGCAAGTGCGTTTACCGCTTCAGAGGAAGTGGAAGTGGCGCCGGGGGAAGAGCCGGCAGCGGATATGGATAATCTGATTGTAAACGCTGTGCGGAAAAATAATAGGAAGGAACTGAAAGATGCGTTCATTCAACTTATTTACAGTCTTCCCCACGAAGAAGACCGGCAGTGCAAATTTCTGCATCGTGTTATGCTGAAGACCGAATTTATGCTGCAGGATTCCTGCGGACTAACGGAAGAGATCAAAGAAAAATTCTGCAATTATTACTATAATCTTGAGAATCTGAAGGCGGCGAAGGCGGTAGATGTATGTTATAAGATTCTATGTGATGCCATTGAGGCAAGGGAAAAAGAGGCCGAAAAGGATGAGACGAGATATTTTAAAGAGTATATGTCTGAGGCGGTGGCTTACATAGAGGATCACCTTCAGGATGAAACGTTGTCTATTGTATCGGTGGCGGCGCATATTTATCTGAATCCGGTCTATTTCGGCAGAGTGTTTAAACATACATTTCATATGACTTTTAAAAAATATCTGATGCAGCAGAGAATGGAGAAAGCAAAGAGACTGCTTGAGGCAGGCGGCGGCAGTATCGGAGACATCTGCGATGCAGTGGGAATTCACAATCCGTCCTATTTCTCTCATCTGTTCAAGCAGTATACAGGCAGGCTTCCCAGTGAATACAGAAAAGAATATGAGATGTAATAAAAAGGTATGAGCAATTATGAAAAAGAATAAGAAAATGTCCGGGATACAGCGCCGGTATCTGAAGTATACCGCTGCTCTTCTGGGGCTTACGCTTCTGTTGTCCAGCGTGGGGGTAATCATAAGTGTAAGGAACAGGCTGACGCGTTCAATTATTGATAAATATGAGTTTAGGACGGAACAGATGGGACTTACGCTGGAGAATATGTATCGGAAAAGTGATGAGATAACGGCAGAGTGTATTCTGTATGATGATGTGCAGCAGAGCCTGAAAAATCAAGGGCTGGAGGAAGTAAGATATATTGCTTTGAGCAAATATTTTGCCTATATAGACCTGGACCATGTGGCTGACTACTGTTATGTGGATAATAAGGGAAATGTATACAGCAGATCCTATTCGGATATATCCTATAAAAATATAGAAGAGAGTGGATTTGAAAAATATCTGGGGGAGAAATACTCAAAGACAAAGTGGTTCTGGACAGAGGATACTCTGTTCGGTACCGGAGAAGAAGCTCTTTTTATCGGCAGATATGTAAGAAGCCTGGAGTATGCCCACGAGCCCGGGATGCTGTTTTTTAAAATGGAGCCCGGATTTCTGCAGGAAATAGCAGGGATAAGCCCGGAACTGGCGGACGAAGCTGCTGTAGGGATTGTTGACGGGGACGGGCGGATCTGTCTTTCTTCGGCCCCGGAGAATTTTGAGGAAGGAGAAGGCGTCCCGGACGAAATGGCGGAGCAGATTACGGAAAAACAGGGCACGGGGATGATATTTGCCGGAGAGCGGGTAAAGAGCGGCGCAGTGTCGGCATACCGGGATGCGGACAGCGGACTGACCGTTTTTTCATTTGTTCCGGACCGGGTCCTGAACCAGGGACTGATCCCCATATTCCTTGTATTTGCGGGAATATATCTTGTGGTCATAGCGGTGGCAGTTGTTCTGAGTATATATTTTTCCAGGAGATTTACAAAGCCGATTCAGACGATAAAAGATGCGATGACAGAATTCGACGGCAATAATTTTGAGCGGACGATCGAACTGCACACGAATACGGAACTGGATGAAATTGGCCGGTCCTATAATGAGATGCTGGTCAATATCCGGCAGCTTCTGGACGAAATCAAAGATCAGGAGCGGGAACTGCGCACAACGGAACTTAATATGCTGATCAGCCAGATCAATCCGCATTTCCTGTATAATACGCTGGATACGATTTATATGCTTGCGAGAATTAACGGGGAAGAGACAACCATGCGTATGATCCAGGCTCTTTCCAGATACCTGCGTCTGTCCCTGAGCAAGGGGAGTGAGATCGTGACAGTAGAAGACGAGCTGGAAAATGTAAAGAGTTATATGGAAATTCAACAGATCCGCAATCAGGATCTTTTTTCCTACAAACTCGACTGCCGGGTGGATGCGGCGGATACCTATGTTTTGAAGCTGATTCTGCAGCCTCTTGTGGAAAATGCGGTGAAGTACGGATTTCAGGATATTTTTGAGGGAGGAAGAATAGAAATTGCAGTATGGAAGAAGGATGGAGATTTATACCTGAGTGTTGCCAATAACGGAACTTCCATCGATCCGGAGATGATGAAAAAGATCAACGGTATGAATGATATACCGGTGGGAGAACTGAAAAATTGTTTCCCGGATAAGAAACACGGATATGGTGTGGTGAATATTCTGACCCGGCTCCGCCTGAAATATGGAGACCGGGCGGCATTTTACTGCAGGGCAGAGAAAGAGGGGACTACATGTACGATAAAGATTCCCGAAGGGGGCGGACAGGAACAGCATGAACAATAAAAGAAAAAATTACAGGCAGGAGATCCGACAGACAAAATATCAGGGACGCAGCCGTAAAGGCGGGAGACTGCAGGCGGCTGCAGCCGCACTGCTGCTGGCTGTGACTGCGGCGGGATGTTCAGAAAAGAATGTGCAGGCCCCGGGCGGAGAAGAAGAGGTATCAATTCCGGTTGTTCTTATTGTAGATTCCTCCACGGGTATTCGGAATGAGGAAAATGTGATTCAGGAATTTAACCGGATCTATGACGGAAAATGGCAGGCGGATGTGGAGTGGATTATGGAGACAGAGGAGGAGTACCGTCGGAATCTGAAACGGCAGAATGTAACGGATACGCTCCCCGCTGTTATTACAGATGTGAGAATGCTGCCGGCTTTTTATTATATGATGATACAGGACGGCCGGATCGAAGAACTGTCGGATTATATCTATACGGATGAAGAGTGGAAATCTATGATAGAACCTTCCGTGCTTGAATCGTGCAGCGAAGAGGACGGGAGCATCTATCTGGGACCGATCAGTACCGCGGCCTTCTCCTGCTCGGGCATGTTCTGGAATGAGGAGCTGTTTGCCCGGGCGGGAATTGAATCGTTCCCGGAAACATGGGAGGAATTCTGGAAGTGCTGTGAGCAGCTGGAAAGCTGCGGGATTACGCCGCTGGCGCTTCATACCGAAGGAACGGCCTGGGCGCCGATGCTGATTGCCACGGCCGAGACTGCCTCTTCAGAAGAAGGCGCAGAATTTATGGAAGAGTTCTATCCGGAAACCTATCAGAATGAGAGCGGCCTGCGGATTGCCCGGACTCTGCAGAGATTATTTTCCTACACGACAGAGGATGCATTGTATGCGGATTTTGACGTATCTTATGAAAATTTCTTTTCCGGCCGCGCGGCAATGATTCCGAACGGGTACTGGATGATGGATCAGATACCGGAGGAATGGCAGGACAAGGTGCGTTTTTCCGCGTTCCCGGAAAATAAAATGATCTCTTCGCCGGAGTCTTTTGGCTGGGCTATCGTGTCCGGTTACAGTGAAGAAGTAAAAGAGGGAGCGGCGGCGCTTTTAAAACTCCGTACCCGGCTGAATATGGAGCAGAGGGAAGAACTTTTTGCAAAGGATCCGGAAGAAATGATTCCCGCAGAGAGAGACTACATAGCTGCCTATAAGAACGGCCCTCAGCTTGTGCCGAATTATCAGGTGAAATGGAATTCAATCCTGCAGGAAGAAACTTTAGGCGAGATTCTGCCGGAACTGGCCCGGGGGAAGATGAACCCGGAGGAATTTACGGCAAAAGAAGACGAAAGCATTCAGAAATTTCTGGAAGAACAGTGAAAATAACCTGGCATTGGCGTACCGGACAGTGGAACGGTCCTGTATACGCTGATGCCAGGTATTTTTTTTGATAATGAAGGTTTTGTATTTGATAACGGACGGACTGCGGTCATTGCTATAATACCCTCAGATAAAGGAAAACCGATGTTTTCAGAAAGGTGGAGGACGAATATGAAAAAGAAAAGAGTATTGTCAATTGTGCTGGCAGCCGCAATGATAACAGGAATGGCAGCAGGATGCGGAAGCGACGGAGGCGGCAACAGTGGAAAAGATGCGAAAGGAAAAGTTTATTATCTGAATTTCAAACCGGAGGCAGACGAATACTGGCAGGAGCTGGCGGAAACCTATACAGAGGAGACCGGCGTCCCGGTAACTGTTCTGACAGCGGCTTCAGGAGAGTATGAGAAAACACTGAAATCAGAAATGGCAAAGACCGATGCTCCCACACTGTTCCAGGTAAACGGACCGGTAGGGCTGGCAAGCTGGAAGGATTATTGCTATGATCTGTCCGGATCTGATATTGCCGGGGTGCTGACAGATGACAGCTTCGCTCTGATGGACGGAGACAAAATGGCAGGAATTGCTTATGTAATTGAGAATTACGGTATTATTTACAACAAAGCGCTTCTGGAGAAGGCAGGATATTCCGCGGACGATATTACAGATTTTGACAGCTTTAAAAAAGTCGTGGAAGATATTACGGCGCGCAAGGATGAACTTGGATTTTCTGCATTTACATCCGCGGGAATGGACGGCTCCTCTGACTGGAGATTCAAGACACATCTTGCTAACCTTCCGATCTACTACGAGTACAAGGACGAAGGAATCGACAATACAGATGCGATCAAAGGAACTTATCTGGACAATTACCGTCAGATCTGGGATCTGTATATCAACAATGCAACCTGTGAGCCCACGGAGATCTCTACAAAAACAGCAGATGACGCAACAGCTGATTTTGTAACAGAAGAAGCAGTGTTCTATCAGAACGGAACATGGGAGTATAACAACATTGCAGACATTGGGGACGAGAACCTTGGCATTCTTCCGATTTACATCGGCGTTGACGGCGAAGAAAATCAGGGTGTATGTACAGGAACAGAAAACTACTGGTGTGTAAACTCGAAGGCTTCGGAAGACGACATTCAGGCAACGCTTGACTTTATGAACTGGTGCGTTACTTCTGATGAAGGAGTAGAGGCAATGTGCAGAGACATGGGATTTGTAATTCCGTTCTCCTCTAATCTTGAGTCGGAAAATACACTTGTTAATGAAGCAAACAAGTATATGGAAGAAGGAAAAACTCCTGTGACATGGGTATTCTCAACCATGCCTTCTGAAGAGTGGAAGAACGGTGTGGGCTCAGCTCTTACGGCCTATGCGGCAGACCAGACAGACGCCAACTGGGATAAAGTTGTAAGTGCATTTGTTGACGGATGGGCAGCAGAGGCAGCGGCAGCGAAGTAAATGAAAAACAGCCGGATTTTAACGGTGTTATGTAAGAGGAAAAGCGGCGGGCAGAAGCGGTCTGCCGCCGCTTTTTGAAACAGCGGCGGGCCGAAGTCCGGGGCTGTCCGGAACCATGGCGGCCGCTGCGATCCGGAAATGTATATGTTGGCACTTCCGGGGACTGAAAGGAGGAGAATTTCATGGAAAAAACAATCCGGCGGTATATGCCGATTTTTGTACTTCCTACTTTCTGCGCGTTTATACTGGGCTTTATCATTCCGTTTATTATGGGAATATGGCTGTCGTTCTGTGAATTTACCACAGTTACAGACGCAAAGTTTGTGGGACTGTCTAATTATGTGGAAGCAATTAAGGACACGGTATTCAGACATTCCTTCTGGTATACGGTTCTGTTTGCCGCAGTATCACTTATTGTAATAAATGTAGCTGCATTTGCGCTTGCAATGGCACTGACACAGAAGATGAAAGGAACCAATATTTTCCGTACGATCTTCTTTATGCCGAATCTGATCGGCGGCATTGTGCTCGGTTATATCTGGCAGCTGATTTTCAACGGCATACTGGAAAAATACAATACGGCTTTGGGATTGAACGAGTGGTACGGCTTCTGGGGACTGATTATTCTTGTCAGCTGGCAGCAGATCGGATATATGATGATTATCTATATTGCAGGGCTTCAGTCCATACCGGGGGATGTAATGGAAGCGGCGCAGATTGACGGCGCATCCGGGATTCAGAGGCTTTTCCGTGTGACGATTCCTATGATGATGCCGTCCATTACAATCTGTATGTTCCTGTCCATCACAAACGGATTCAAGCTGTTTGACCAGAATCTGTCCCTGACGGCAGGCGAACCGGCAAAAATGTCTGAGATGATGGCGCTGAATATTTTCAATACCTTCTACGGGCGTACCGGATGGGAAGGTGTCGGACAGGCGAAGGCCGTTATATTCTTTGTTATTGTGGTTGGAATCGGCCTGATACAGCTTCGTGCAACCCGCTCAAAGGAGGTGCAGCAGTAAATGAAAAAGAAACGGAGACTGAGCATGATCGGTACAGGGCTTTTTACCATTCTTGGTCTGGTATATATCGCGCCGGTTCTGGTTGTGCTTATGAATTCATTTAAGAAAAAGGTTTATATCAATAAGGAACCTTTTATACTGCCCAATGAGAAAACATGGAACAGTATAGAAAACTATGTGACTGCGATTGACAAATATGAACTGCTGGACGCGGTTGGCTGGACGGTGTTTATTACAGTCGGATCGGTTCTCGTGATTCTCGTATGTACTTCCATGTGCGCATGGTATATTACAAGGGTAAAGACAAAGTTCACAAAGGCCTTATATCTGCTGTGTGTATTTTCTATGGTTGTGCCGTTTCAGATGGTTATGTTTACACTTTCTCTGGTGGCGGACCGGACCAGGCTGAATACTCCGTGGGGAATTATGATTATATATCTGGGATTTGGAGCCGGACTGGCGGTTTTTATGTTCTGCGGTTTTGTGAAGTCCATTCCGCTGGAAATTGAGGAAGCGGCAATGATCGACGGCTGTACACCTCTCCGCACATTTTTCAATGTGGTGCTTCCGATTATGAAGCCCACTTATATTTCCGTGGGAATTCTGGAGACAATGTGGATATGGAATGATTTCCTGCTTCCATATCTTGTACTGGATCTGAACAAATATAAAACGATATCCATTGCAATTCAGTATATGAAGGGAAGCTACGGACGCGTGGATATGGGCGCGATTATGGCGGCTCTGATCCTGGCGGTGATTCCGGTTGTTATCTTTTATCTGGCCTGCCAGAAGCATATTATTAAAGGTGTGGCGGCAGGCGCTGTGAAGGGATAAAAATAAGTTCTCCCTGGCCGGTCAGAAGCGCAAAACAGAAATATCTGCATCGGCATTCATAGTGTGTTATACTGAGAGCAGATTCTTCTGCCGGAGACAGGCATATTTCTGACTCTGGCGGAAGGAAAGCAACGGGGGCAGGCTGGTTTGGCATTTTAGAAGGCCTGACCGCCGCTGCCGGGGAAACAGACAAATGAGAAGGGAGTCACGAATGCGGGTTGTAATCATAGACAGCGATGCACAGGTCAGAGAAGAGCTGATAAAACTGCTGGAGAAGGCCGGGCCGGAATATGAGCTGGCAGGCGCCGCGTCAGATGGAAGAGAAGGATATGAGCTGATCAGTGAAGCGCGTCCGGATCTGGTGATCATGGATGTTCAGCTGCCCAGAATGAGCGGAGTGACTATGCTGAAGAAGCTTCGCGGCGAGGGAGCTTCGTGCAGGGTTATTGTGCTGACCGCAGATACGGATTTTAATAAAGCCAGACAGGCTATTGAACTGAGCGTTGACAATTATATTCTGAAGCCTCTGAAAAAGGCTCAGTTGAAGAAAGCGGTCCGCAGTGTAAAAGAAAAACTGGAAAATGAACAGGCAATAGCGGCGGCGTTTACAGTGGAGAATATTTTCCGGGGCTGTCTCAACGGCCAGATTCATCCGGACGGAAGATTCCATTTCATGACACGGGAGAAATACGGATTTACGCTGGAGGAGCCGGTATCTGTCTGTACGATCTGGCTGGGAAGTAATTATACGGAACAGAGAGAAGATGTGCGCCGCTTTCTGGAAAATGCGGCGGCGGATAAAAATTTTTCCATTTGTGTGCTGGAGGTTGACGCCTGGAGAGTACTGACTGCTGTTATATATTGTATGGAAGATCAGAATGAAGCCTATCTTTTCTTTAAAGAACACGCGGTTCCGGCGGTATGCGGAAGCTTCCGGGGAGAAATTGTATGTGTCTGGGATGATATGAAAAACGGTCTTGAACTGCTGGAAGGCCTGAAAAGAATTGAACGCATGCGGGAATGGAATCTTCTTTTTGACCGGGGAGATCTGATACGGAAAGAAGACGTGGAAAGGCTTGAGGTGGTTCCTGTAAAGTACCCGGCGGAACTGGAGCGGCAGGCAAGACAGGCTGTGCTTGAGCTGGAAGGAGAGGAAATCAAGAAATGCTATTACCGGCTCTATGACCGGCTGAGAGGTCAGCCCCACAGTCCCGCGGAAATGAAGGAATGTCTGATCCGCTTTAATCTTGCGGTGGTAAATGCGTATAAAACCCAGCATGAAATTGAATCAGAGCTCAGGATCCAGAGCTGTATGCAGGCCATTACAGTTGCCATGAGCTGGGGACAGATCCGCAGTGCGATGGAAGAGTTCTTGCATGTTGTGAATTTCAATGCATTTTCGGAAGAAGGGGACACACGGTACAGTCCTCTGGTTCAGAAAGCCGTGGAACTGGTCCGGAAATATTATGACCAGGGAGTAACCCTTGAAGAGATTGCGGGGCAGCTTTTTGTATCGGAGGAGTATCTGAGTTCTCAGTTTAAAAAAGAAACGGGGGCAGGCTTTACAGAGACAGTAAGACATTACCGGATTGAACGGATCAAAGGGCTGCTTCTGAACACAAAACTGAAGCTGAATCAGATCGCGGAGCTGACCGGATATGCGGATCCGAAATATATGAGCCGGGTATTCAAGGAAGAAGTAGGGGTGCTGCCGACGGAATACCGTAAGTCAGTTCATTAAAAAATTCTACCTATTAAAAAAATTTCACCCTTTTCAAACTGGAAAAGTGTGGTATGATACGCTTGATTCAGATAAGAATCAAAGTATACGGCGAAAAACATGCCGGTATCAGTCACAGTAAGATGAAAAGCGAGGTGAGATGAATAATGAGCGACATGAAACTTACGTTTAAAACCCCGGATGAAATTGTTGAATTCGTAAACACAGTATCCAGGTATGACTTTGATGTTGACGTCAAAAGAGGAAGAATTGTAGTAGACGCAAAATCATTGCTTGGAATTATGCATCTTGGACTCAACAGCACGCTCGAACTGCAGGTGCATTCAGACAACTGTGAAGATCTTCAGACAGAACTTGCCAAATATGCGGCATAGTTTCCGGAAATGCGGCGGCCAGCCGGTTTCTGAATGAGGAAAGACTGACTGGCAGAATAGAATAGACAGTGATTACAGGGGCCCTCGGCGTACAGGATATGCCGGGGGCCTTATTTTTGTCCGCTTTTATATATTGACAAAATATTCTGAAATCAAGATAATTAAATTATAATTATTTGAAAATAATTGCCATGGCGGATGCGTAAGCGATACGATCCGATCCGGATACTGTTAACAGAATTCTGTGCTGTCCGATATAATATCAGGAATGGCATGAAAAGAGAGGAGAATGTCTATGAAGTATGTCTGTTCCATTTGCGGCTATGTGTATGATGAGGCAAAAGAGGGAACTCCATTTGCCGGACTGCCGGATGCCTGGGCCTGTCCCGTGTGCGGCGCGGGGAAGAGCGCATTTACGGTAAAAGACCAGGGAAAAACCGGACAGGCCGGGAAAAATGCCGCAGATTCCGGGAAAAGAACTGGAAAGCCGGATGCCGCTGTGTATGACGGAGACATGAAAAAACTGTCTCCGGGCGTGTTGTCCGCAATCTGCTCCAATCTGGCCAGGGGCTGTGAAAAACAGTACAAAGACAGAGAGGCAGAGCTGTATCGTCAGATCGCGGATTATTTTGCCTCCATAACGCCGGAGGAGGCGGATGCGGACATGGAGAAACTGTCCGGTCTGGTTCAGGATGACCTGCAGGAAGGATATCCGGTTCTCCGGTCCGCCGGGGAAGCGGAGAAAGACAGGGGCACTCTCCGCATCTGTACCTGGGGAGAGAAGGTAACGAATATTCTGAATTCTCTCCTTCAGAGGTACGAAAGGGAAGGAGAAAGTTTTCTGAAAGATACGCAGATCTGGGTCTGCACGGTCTGCGGATTTGTCTATGTGGGAGATAAGGCGCCGGAACTGTGTCCTGTATGCAAAGTACCTGCCTGGAAGTTTGAAAAAGTGGAAAGGAGGGTTTCCGCATGAAAGAGATTGCTGTAAGAAATCTGCGCCTGTGTACAAAAGACTGTCTTTGTCTGTATGTCTGTCCGGTAGGCGCTACCGACACGGAAAACAGTATTATTGATGTGGAGAAATGTCTGGGCTGCGGAGTCTGTGCCAGAGCCTGCCCCAGCGGCGCCATTTCCATGGTGCCTGCAGAATACCCGCCTCAGCAGAAGAAGACAGAGGCGGTAATCGTTTCCTCCTTTGCGCTGGCAGAAGGAAAAGCCCGGCAGGAAAAGACCGCCCTTCAGCTGGCGGAAACCGCGGAAACTGACGGTCTGTACCGGCTGATGACTGCATTTGAAAAATCGGTCCGCCTGGTCAATGAAGACCTGCTCAGGGAGTCGGGATATATGCTCCCCCAGAGCGCCAATGCCCGGCAGCTTCTGAAGGAACTGGTGAAAAATCCGCCTTCGGATGATTTTCCCGCAGAGGCGGCGGAAGAGCTGCTGAAGCTGATCCCGTGCAATGAGGAAGAAAAAGGCGGCGGAGTGAAAAAGTATAAATGTAAAATCTGCGGGGCAGTTTTTGAGGTACCGGAAGGGGAAGAACCGGTCTGCCCGGTGTGTAAGGCAAGAGGCGAAAATCTGGAACCGATTGAGGAATAGCGGAAGCCGGATCATGAAGTGCTTGTAAAAAGAGGCCGCCTCAACTATAATTGTTAGGAGAAAAGAAAACGTGCCGTCTGGGGCACATAATCAGGAGGAAAGCCTTGAAGAACGAATTAGTAATCGTCCTTGACTTCGGCGGGCAGTATAATCAGCTTGTCGCAAGACGTGTCAGGGAATGTAATGTGTACTGTGAGATTTATTCTTACAAAACGGATATTGAAAAGATCAAAGCAATGAACCCGAAGGGAATCATTCTCACCGGAGGACCGAACAGCTGCTATCTGCCCGATTCGCCGACCTACTCAGACGAGCTGTTTAAACTGGGAATACCGGTTCTCGGACTCTGCTACGGCGCGCAGCTTATGATGCATGTGCTGGGCGGTGAAGTGAAGAAAGCGAATGTCAGAGAGTACGGAAAGACAGAAGTGCTGATCGACAAGACCGCGTCCAAAGTATTTGAAAATGTATCAACGCCGACGATCTGCTGGATGAGCCATTTCGACTACATAGCGAAAACGGCGCCGGGATTTGAAATTTCCGCCCATACGGCAGACTGTCCGGTGGCAGCGGCTGAAAATGAGGCGGAGAAACTGTACGCGATCCAGTTCCACCCGGAAGTACTGCATACGGCGGAAGGCACAAAGATGATCAACAACTTTGTGAAAAATGTATGCGGCTGCGCCGGCGACTGGAAGATGGATGCGTTTGTGGAAAATTCCGTAAAAGCGATCCGCGAAAAAGTCGGAGACGGAAAAGTGCTGCTGGCGCTCTCAGGCGGCGTGGATTCTTCCGTGGCAGCAGGACTGCTTTCCAGAGCCATCGGAAAACAGCTGACCTGCGTCTTCGTAGACCACGGCCTTCTTCGTAAGAATGAGGGCGACGAAGTGGAAGCTGTCTTCGGACCGGAAGGCAACTTCGACCTGAACTTTATCCGTGTAAATGCGCAGGAGAGATATTATAACAAACTGGCAGGGGTGACCGAGCCGGAGCAGAAGCGTAAGATTATCGGCGAAGAATTTATCCGGGTGTTTGAAGAAGAGGCGAAGAAGATCGGAGCCGTAGATTTCCTTGCACAGGGAACCATCTATCCGGATGTGGTAGAAAGCGGCCTGGGCGGCGAGTCCGCAGTGATCAAGTCCCACCACAATGTGGGCGGACTCCCGGATTACGTTGATTTCAAAGAAATCATCGAGCCGCTGCGGGATCTGTTTAAAGACGAAGTTCGCAAAGCGGGTCTGGAGCTGGGAATTCCGGAGGAGCTGGTATTCCGTCAGCCATTCCCGGGACCGGGACTTGGAATCCGTATTATTGGAGAAGTTACCGCAGAAAAAGTGCGTATCGTGCAGGATGCGGATGCGATTTACAGAGAAGAAATCGCCAATGCAGGTCTGGACAGAGAGATCAATCAGTATTTTGCGGCTCTGACGAATATGCGTTCCGTCGGGGTTATGGGAGATGAGAGAACCTATGACTATGCGGTGGCGCTCAGAGCGGTGAAGACAATTGACTTTATGACGGCAGAGGCGGCGGAGATTCCGTATGAGGTGCTCAATAAAGTAATGAGCAGGATTATAAATGAAGTGCGGGGGGTTAACAGGGTATTTTATGATCTGACCAGTAAGCCGCCGGGGACGATAGAGTTCGAATAAGGGGACCCCTTCAGAAAGCCAGTAAAACCGGTACTTGCAAGCAAATTTGTTTAAGTTCTGGCAACGAATCGGCAACTTAAGGGTCTTATTCAAAGAATAATGCATATCTTATTTCATAT
>DXIU01000044.1 GCA_019112765.1 Candidatus Mediterraneibacter norwichensis
CTGCTCCAGACAGTCTTATTTCTGAAATATCAGCGGCAGGTGAAGGACATCTGCCGCCAGCTTGCGTTTCTGGTCAGAAATGACAGCAATATGATGATTACTTCTGACATAGAGACAGGAGAAATCGGGAAACTTAAGGATTCCTTAAATGAACTGATATCCCGGCAGCGCAGAGAGAAAAACAGGTATCAGGAGAAGGAAAAGATGATTTCAGAGATCTACACCAGCCTGTCACACGATATCCGTACGCCGCTGACCTCTCTGGACGGATATTTTCAGCTTCTGGAGACGAGCGAGGATCCGGAAGAACAGAGCCGCTATATTCAGATTATCCAGGAGCGGATTTCAAGTCTTAAAGAAATGCTGGAGGAGCTGTTCCTTTTTGCAAAACTGAAAAATGACTCCTATAAGATTGAGCTGTCAGCATGCTGTTTCAGCAGTATTCTGAAGCAAACGGTGTTTTCCTACTATGACGAGTGGCAGAAGAGAGGACTGAAGCCGGAGATTCAGATCCCTGAGGAACGTCTTTATTTTACCGGAAATGAGCAGGCTCTGAGAAGACTGATCCAGAATGTGATCAAGAATGGTCTGGATCACGGAAAAGATAAGATCGGAATCCGGATGTACAGAAAAGAAGGGCGGATTGTTCTGCGGATCAGCAACCGGACCGATCACCCGGAGCAGATTAATATTTCCAGGGTTTTTGAACGGTTTTATAAGGCGGACGGCGCCAGAAGCAGAACATCCAGCGGGCTGGGACTTTCCATTGCCCGGGAACTGGCTGTGCGGATGGAAGGCGGGATGCGGGCAGGCATTACAGGGGATGAGTTCTGGATTGAGGCAGAATTTCCGGAAATCCAGGGATAAGGCACAAATATATTATTACGGGCATGCCGGAAACAGGATGCTTTCGCAGCTGACGGGAAGCCTGTATTTTTACCGGTTTTTCATTTCCCGGTACCGGGTAGGGGTTTGTTTCTTTTTCTGTTTAAACAGCCGGGAAAAATAAAGGGCATCGTCATATCCCACAGACCGGGCTATATCACTGACAGGCAGATCGGTTTCCTTCAAAAGCGTACAGGCCCGCCGGATCCGGTAATCCAGCAGATATTCCTGAGGAGAGCTGCCGGTGATATCCTTAAAGAGACGGTACAGGTAGGTCCTCTCAATATTCAGGTGATCCGCAATTACCTGGATATTAACGGAGTGGGCATAATTGTTTTCAATATAGCGCAGCGCTTCCTCTACGTAACTGATTTTCTTTTCCTTCGGCGGAATATAGGTTCTGGGAAATTTGCTGGCCAGAAGATACAGATATACTGTCCTTTATCGGAAGTTCATGGGAACCGGCCCGGTGCGGAGGCGGACGGGGAAAAAGAACCGGACGTGTGGCCGCCATGGTGCGGGAGCTTCTTGTGATAATCGACAGTTCCATTGTGGAAGTTTTTGTAAATGAAGGAGAAACTGTATTTACAACCAGAATTTATCTGGAAAAAACGGAAAGGGAACTCGACGTCAGCGGATGCAGTGCCTGTGAGATTCTTGCAATCTGATTTTTCCGGCGTTATAATTTTTTATATGAAAAGGAGGCAGCTGGATAATGAAAGTATTAATGATCAACGGGAGTCCTCATGCAAAGGGAAATACATATATTGCGCTGCATGAGATGGAAAAGGTGTTTGCGGAGGAAGGAATTGAGGCAGAAATCCTTCATATCGGGAATAGGGATATCAGAGGCTGTATTGCCTGCCATTCCTGTGCGAAAAACGGGAAATGTGTTTTTGACGATCTTGTAAATGAGACGGCTCCGAAGTTTGAGGCTTGTGACGGTCTTGTCGTGGCCAGCCCTGTATATTACGCATCGGCAAACGCAACACTTATTGCCTTCCTTGACCGTCTGTTCTACAGCACTTCATTCGACAAAACAATGAAAGTGGGCGCAAGTGTAGTAGCGGCAAGAAGAGGCGGACTTTCCGCTACATTTGACGAGCTGAATAAGTATTTTACAATCTGCGGCATGCCGGTGGCATCCAGTCAGTACTGGAACAGCATTCACGGAAGAGAACCGGGAGAGGCACAGCAGGATCCGGAAGGACTTCAGACTATGCGGACACTGGCGCGGAATATGTCTTTCCTGATGAAGAGTATCGCGCTTGGAAAAGAAAAATACGGTCTGCCGGAGAAAGAAGAGCCCAGTTTCACAAATTTTGTCCGGTAAAAAGCCGCTTTCCCTCAGAGAAAGGAGAAAATATGGAGTTAAGAGACGAACTGATCCGGTTAAGAGAGAGTACAGGGATGAATAAGAAACAGTTTGCCGGGTATTTTGGAATTCCATACCGTACGTTTCAGGACTGGGAGCTTGGAAACCGGAGAGTGCCGGAATACCTGTTCCGTCTTATGGAGTACAAGGTCAGGATGGAGAAACTGGCAGGGGAAAAACAATTTGATTCAGAAGAATAAAGATTTCCGTCTGGTTCTGACGGGGATCCGCCGCATTTTAGCGGATGGGTATGCTGCTTTTCGAATGATATTCCAAAGCAGCATACTTTTTTTCTATATTTCTTTATATCTGAAAAGTATTAGACACGGCCGGAAAGAAAGGATATAATTAATTAAATCAGTAAATTTACTTATGGTACAGATATGAAATCGAAAAAGAAAGAAGGAATGGTGGATGATTTACAGAGATTTTCAGGGTATAAAACTTTCCGCGCTCGGGATGGGCGCCATGCGTCTTCCCGTAATTGACGGAGATGATTCCAGGATTGACGTGGAAACGGCAGAGCAGATGGTAGATTACGCTATGTCCCAGGGGATAAATTATTATGACACGGCATGGGGATATCATAATGGAAATTCAGAGCTCGTTGTAGGCAGCGCTCTGCAGAAATATCCGAGAGACAGCTTCTGCCTGGCAGATAAATTCCCGGGATATGACCTGTCAAATATGGATAAAGTGGAAGAGATCTTTGAAGAACAGCTGAAGAAATGTAAAGTAGAATACTTTGATTTCTATCTGTTCCACAATGTCTGCGAGATGAATATCGACGCTTATCTTAACCCGGAATATGGAATCTATGACTATCTTACTGCTCAGAAAAAAGCAGGCAGGATCCGGCATCTGGGATTTTCCGCCCACGGCAGTTATGACGTGGTAAAGCGTTTCCTTGACGCCTATGGGAAAGATATGGAGTTCTGCCAGCTGCAGCTTAACTACCTGGACTGGAAGTTCCAGGGCGGGAAAGAAAAAGTGGAACTTCTGAACGAATGGAATATTCCGGTATGGGTAATGGAGCCTCTGCGCGGCGGAAGACTGGCGTCTCTTGCAGAAGAAGACGAGGCTGTTTTAAAGGAGTTGCGTCCGGACGAAAAGATCCCGGCCTGGGCATTCCGTTTCCTGCAGTCGGTTCCTTCCGTGACAATGGTGCTTTCCGGTATGTCTTCCATGGAACAGCTTCAGGAGAATATTCGAACCTATGCGGAAGACCGGCCGCTGAACGAGAAGGAGAAGGAGGCTCTTATGTCCGTTGCAGACCGCATGCTGGAGAAAAAAGTTCTTCCATGTACCGCCTGTCACTACTGTGTGAGTCACTGCCCGCAGGAGCTGGATATTCCGGAACTTCTGGCTCTTTACAATGAACACTGCTTTACAGAAGGAGGCTTTATTGCCCCGATGGCTCTTTCTTCTTATCCGAAAGAAAAACTTCCCAGCGCGTGCATCGGCTGCGGAAGCTGTCAGGCTGTCTGTCCCCAGCAGATTAATATACCAGAGGCTATGAGTGATTTCGCGCAGAAGCTTAATTTATGATAAAGTGAGCTGCATAAATACAGTCTTGGATAGATTGATGGAAATTCGGTCTGTCCAGGACTTTTTTATTGTGAAAATATCCATAACAAATATGGGAATGCACGATTTTTTTGTAATTCTTTTGTTATGGAGGAGACGGGCTGTGAAGAAAATCTGACAGCCGGGACCAGCTTCCTGGACAGAGAATACTGCGGCGGTGAGAATGGAATTATTCTAAGTTCACCAGACAGTGGAATATGGGAGCGCTGCAGTGTCAGGCTCAGTGGAAATGTTACGGGAATGGCATCCTCTGACGACAGATGTCTGGTGGTTACAGATGCCTTTATACATTTCCGGACTGTGTTCAGTGCAATAAAGAAACAGACGTGGAAGGACTGACATCAGGAGCGGCGGCTTATAACGGCGGAAAGCTTCTGATTGCAGAAGACTCTGCGCATATAGTGGTTCTGGACACTGATACAGCGAAACAAAGTCTTTTGTTCCGGCTGGTTTCATTTTCAATCAGGCTGCGGTTTGAACTGGAATTATTTGTTGAATTACCGCATAATAAATGTTATAGTATGAATAATACTTATAACATTAAAGAAAAATTCGCACAAGCGGAGGGAGGCCGACAGATGAGCCAAAACGGTGAACAAGATTTTGTCAATACTGAAACCTGGAATTTATTCCGGAATCGTTTCAAAAGTTCTGCTACAGAAGCATCCTACTGGTCAGATATTATGGAGTTCTGCCGTTTTACAGGAAAACCTTTTAAAGCTGCCGGGGAGGAAGATGTGGCCAGATACTATACGATGATGGAAAAGCGGAGCAGGGAAGGAAAGATCAGTCCCCTGACCGTAACAAAAAAATTCAGGGAACTTCATTCTTTTGCCCGCTTTATAGAGGAAGAGGAAAATACGGGCAGGATAGATTATTTTTACTCTTATCTGAAACATATGAAGAAGGAAGACAGGCTGGCCAGATCTGTTCCCGTGGAACATATGGACGCTCTGCTTTCCGCGGCTTCGGATAATTTTATGTGTTATACAATTCTGTCTCTTATGTACCGCGCAGGCCTGTCCTCCACAGAGATTTCGGGGCTGAATGGCCCGGAAGACTTTGCTTTCCAGGGGACGGATGTGTGTGTACTTCTTCCCGGACGGGAAGAACCTTGTTTCATACCGGAAGACGTGTGGGAAATATTGAAAGAATATATGAGCCGGAGAGAGGAACATCCCAGCCTTTTTTATAACCGAAGCGGCCGGAGACTGAATACTATGTATATCAGCCGCATGATGAAACGATACTGCATGAAAGCCGGGATTCCTCCCTACAGCGCAGAGGCTGTCCGGAACAGCTGTGCGTTTAATCTGTTTGCCTATGGAGCCTCCCCTTCTCAGACAGCAGCTCAGATGGGCAGAACGCAGCAGCAGATCAGAAGATACAGGGGCGCCGGCTACAGAGACAATCTGAGAAAGCAGGCCAACGCCCTCGTAAAGGTGAGAATAGAAAAGCCGTAATGATTTTGTGCACGCGGCAGACAGAAGTTCCTCAGCAGCAGTATGTTTTACTGCACCAGGTATTTCCGCACCAGGCAGGAAATGACTCCGGCCGCGCAAAGCCCCAGAAGAGTGTTGTGCATGGAGCCGAATACAAGTAGCGCTCCTTTCAGTCCGTAAAGGAGATCCGGAGAGGAGGGCACAAACCGGTTAAACAGAAAGGCCAGATAGGAGGCAGCGAATACAATAATAAATGAAGTAAGTCCTCTGCCTGTATCTTCTTTCCGGATCCCGCCTGCATCTCTTACCCGGATCCGTGTCATGGCCCAGAAAAAGGAAATGAATTCAAAAAGCAGGAAGAGAACGACAATGGCGAGATAGGCCATCAGTGTCATGGAAAATGTTTTCCTGCGAATGGATTCTGTTATGTCTCCATAGGGCACGCTTGCTCTCCAGAAAGTATAGGTTACATAGACGCTGATCGCCAGAATCAGGATCAGAGTCAGCTGGCGGATAATTATTCCTGAGATCCTGGAAAGTGTCCGGCCGCCTTTCTGAATCGGCGCGGCCAGATGTACGCCGCCGCGTCTCCTTCTGCCGGATTTCCTTCTGGCAGGAGCATAGTCGCTGTCATCACTGCCATAGTCATCATACCCGTCATTATAGCCGTCATCAGAATCGTTTCCCGGGCTGTTGTCATACTCTTCATACATATCAGTATAATTATCCCCGGCAGGATCTTCGTCCGCAGCCTGCTGCCCGGAATATCTGTTATTGCCCGGATCCCCGGAAAAACCGGAGGAAATCTCTTCGTCCTCATCGTATGTTACTTCGAAATTTTCATCAAACAGATCAGAGAAATCCTTTTTTGAATTCATGGAAATCCCTCGCTTTCTCCTAATTTCATTTAAAAATCCTTTCTATGGTATACCGTTTTCCTGAAATTCTCAACCCCTGCTGCAAAAAATTAATAAGATTATTATAGATTTGCTTCGGAGCACATAAGCTGGAAACAGTGGCCGGGACAGCGTATTCTGCGCAGGTTTCATTGTCTTACAAAAGTGTAAGAAGCAGCGGGGGAAATGTAAGAACAATAAATGGCGGAGCTTTTTTCGGCTCTGCTAGAATGAAACTGCAGATAAAAAGATCGTTATAAATGGAATCAGGAGGCTGGACAATGATGAAAACAATTCTGCCGGAAAATAAAGAGTTATATTATGTGAAGGATAAAAAGAAAGAAAACAGGACCAGAAGAAGGGCAGGAAGGGTGCTGGGATGGATACTGCTGGCAGCGGCAGTTTTATTTATTGTTCCTGTGGGCTGTATTATGTTTATGATTTCCGGGGTCTGGTCCGCTGCTGACAGAGTTCTGGGCAGAATCGGAAAATGAATTCCATGGGTGAATGAACTGCGGCGCCATGTAAATCTTTTTAACATTGTTTTAAAAATCTTTTTATTTTCTTAAGAATTCCTTTTCGATTATCTTAAGATCATGTGTTTAAAATAAATGAAAACAGATTTTATGGTGAAATATGGAATAAAAGAGGGCAGTACATATGAAATACCTGACATTTACAGTTCCGTGTTACAACTCGGAGAGTTATATGAGACGATGTGTGGATTCTCTGCTGTGCTGCGGAACCGATGCGGAAATTATTCTGGTAGACGACGGTTCCGCGGACAGAACGGGAGAGATTGCGGATGATTATCAGAAGCGTTTCCCTGATATTGTAAAAGTAGTACACAAGGAAAACGGCGGCCATGGATCCGGCGTTAACAAAGGCCTGGAGATGGCGGAGGGGCTATATTTTAAAGTTGTAGATTCTGATGACTGGCTGGATCGGGAGGCCTGTCAGAAGCTGCTGTTCCGGATCAGAGAGTTCTGCGGCGGAGGAAGATATGAGTTTGAAGAAAATATCCCGGATCTGTTTATATGCAATTATGTGTATGACCATCTGGATGAAGGGATAAGCCGGGTTATGGATTACAGAAACATCTTTCCGGATGAGCAGATGTGTACATGGAATTCTGTCGGCAGATTCCGCCCTTCCCAGTATCTGATTATGCATTCGCTGATATTCCGCACGGCGGTGCTGAGAAGATCCGGAGTAAAACTTCCGGAACATACGTTTTATGTGGATAATCTGTTTTCCTACCAGCCGCTGCCGTATGCAGAGAATCTTTATTATATGGATATTGATCTGTATCACTATTATCTCGGACGGGAAGATCAGTCCGTGAATGAAAAGGTGCTGATGAACCGGATTGATCAGCAGATCCGGGTGACCGGGATGGTGGCGCGCAGTGTGGATCTGAAAAAAGTCAGAAAAAAATATCCGAAACTGGCAGCTTATATGACGAGAAATATTTCCATTATGCTGTCGATTTCTTCGGTGCATCTGCTGCTGATTCAGACAGACGAGGCGAGAGCCAGGAGAAAAGAAATGTGGGAGGATATCCGTCATTACAATAAAAGGCTTTATTACAGGCTTCGATACTCCACCCTCAGCGGGCTGACATATCTGCCCGGCAGGCTGGGCGGCAGGCTGACCATTGGCGGCTACCGGTTTGCAAGAAAAATCTATCAGTTTCAGTAAATACAGAAGAAAGCAGGAGGAACAGCAATGGCTGAGATTTATATTGCATTTGTGGATACGCCGGGATTTTTTGCAGGTCTGATCCGCCGGGTGATCCGCCAGAAGTATATTCATGTAGCGCTGTCTCTGGATCCATATCTGAGGGAGACATACAGTATCGGAAGAAGACATCCTTCCATCCCGCTGATCGCGGGTTTTGAAAAAGAGGATAAAAAGAAAATACTCAGGGCTTTCCCCGGGGCGGATTATATGGTATGCAGTATAACATGCACGTCCCGCCAGAAAGAATATATTGAGCTGGAACTGAAAAAAGCCATGAAGTGCAGGTTCCGCTATCACTATGCCGTGATCGGTCTCCCTTTTATCCTGCTTGGCAGACCTTTCTATCAGAAGAATCATTTCACCTGTTCTTCCTATATTGCAAAGCTTCTGGAAGAGGCAGGAGTGTGCAGGTGGGAACGGCATTTTTCTCTGATTACGCCAAAAGATTTTTATGAATATAAAGAAAAACAGAAGATATTTGAGGGTTCACTCAAAGAGCTTGTAGAATGGGATCAGACGGCAGCCGCCGGGAGAGTTCCTGTGTTTCGATTTATCCGTCCTGCATTTGCAGGCGCTGCGTCAAGAGGGGGATCCTATGAGCGGTAAGAAAAAAGTAATTCAGATTGTTATATTTCTGGCAGTTATGCTGCTGACCTTTTATGCATTATTCAGCGGACGGGATCTGGGAGAGATTGTCCGCGCAGTCGGGAGAATGTCTCCGGTATATCTGGTTCCTGCCGTGATGCTGGCCGTCTTTTTTGTGTGTGCGGAAGGGATTATGATCTGGTATCTTCTGAATTCTATGAGGGAGAAGAAAAACCGGGTATGGAGATGTATTCAGTATTCTTTTATCGGATTTTTCTATTCCGGCATTACTCCTTCAGCTACAGGCGGACAGCCGGTACAGCTCTATTATATGAATAAAGACGGCAACCGGATTTCTGACAGCACAGTTGTACTTATGACAGTTGCTGTAGTATATAAGTTTGTTCTTGTCGTTATGGGAACGGGAATTCTCATATTCTGGCACGGACCGCTTATAAAGGAGCTGAACCATTATTTTCCGCTGTTTATTCTGGGGCTGATGCTGAACGTAATTCTGGTTATCCTTATTCTGGGCGTAATGATATTTCCTGAAATCATAAGAAGAATAGCCTTGTTTTTTGAAAAACTTCTGATCCGTACGCGCATATGGAAGCCGTCAGAGAAGAGAGCGGAAAAGATAGAAGGGTTTATCGGAAATTATCAGCAGGCAGTGAGATGGCTGGGAAAACATAAAGGAAAGCTTGCAGGGGTGGTTGTTCTTACGTTTCTTCAGCGGTGCAGCGTGTTTGTGCTGACATATATGGTATATCTGGGATTCGGGCAGACGGGTTCCGGCGCTTTGAAAGTAATTCTTCTTCAGGCTTCCGTATATATTGCGGTGGACATGCTTCCGCTTCCGGGGGCACAGGGAATCACAGAACTGATGTATCAGGCTGTGTTTTCTCATGTATTCGCCGGCGCTTATCTGATCCCGTCTATGCTGGTAAGCCGGGGAATTAATTTCTACTTTCTCCTGCTTCTCAGCCTGGGTGTGGTGCTTGTAAACCGATTTGTTTTTGATCGGAGAAAAGCGCCTGCCTGTTGACAATTCAGAAAAACAACCGTATAATACACACGATAAATTTTGCTGTGGATTTTTCCGGACTTTTGTCATCTTTTCGCCACACAGACGTTTTGACGGCTGTGCGGCGTTTTCTGTTATATAAGGACTGAAACGAGCGGGGAGATCTGCCGCGGCAGGAGGTTAATCTGGTGAAAAATGAAGTGATGAGTGAAAACTTTATGAAGGAAAAGCCGGTATTCCCGCTGATTCTGTCTATGGCGCTGCCTATGGTTATTTCCATGCTGGTAAATTCTCTGTATAATATCGTGGACAGTTTTTTTGTAGCAAAGATCAGCGAGGATGCTATGACAGCGCTTTCGCTGGTATATCCGGTCCAGAATTTTATTAATGCGGTCGGTATTGGCTTCGGTGTGGGAATGAACGCGGTTATCGCGCTTCATCTGGGGGCCGGGGATGAGAAGAAGGCAGATATGGCGGCTACACAGGGTCTGGCCCTTGGAGTTGTTCATACAGTAATTCTGACTGCCGGTTCTATCCTGATTATGCCGGCATTTCTCAGATTTTTTACGGATTCTGAAAAAATAATTGATCTGGGAATGCGTTACAGCGTGATTGTATTTGCCTTTACCTTTTTTATTGTTACAGGTGTGGCTTTTGAAAAAATTTTTCAGGCTGTAGGGCGGATGAAGGTTACAATGATCAGTCTGATGTGCGGATGTATCCTGAATATTATTCTGGACCCGGTACTGATTTTCGGGCTGGGACCTTTCCCGGAAATGGGAATCGAAGGAGCAGCTCTGGCTACAGGCCTGGGGCAGGCAAGTTCTCTTTTTATCTATCTGGCAGTATATTTTATCAGTCCGATCCGGGTGAAAATCGGCAGGAAATACCTGGCGCCGGACAAGAAGATGATTCTCCGGCTGTATTCTGTGGGAATTCCGGCCACTCTGAATCTTGCACTGCCTTCCATACTGATTTCAGCCCTGAATGGAATCCTGGCATCCTTCTCTCAGGTATATATACTGGTATTGGGAATCTACTATAAACTGCAGACCTTTTTATACCTGCCGGCAAACGGATTTATTCAGGGAATGCGTCCCCTGGTTGGCTTCAACTACGGAGCAGGGGAGCACAGAAGGGTGAAACAGATCTATCAGATTGTGCTGTGCATGAGCGGGGCGATTATGGCTGTGGGCACAGTGATCTGTCTGGCTGTTCCGGGACAGCTGATGGGCTTGTTTACACAGAATCCGGAAACCATACAGGCAGGGGAAACAGCCCTGCGCATTATCAGTGCCGGATTTATTGTATCTTCTGTTTCTGTAACTTCGTCGGGAGCGCTGGAAGGACTGGGAAAAGGAACCCCGTCTCTTATTATTTCTCTGTTCCGCTATATTGTTGTTATTATTCCTGCGGCGTTTATTCTGAGCCGTATTTTCGGGGCTGTCGGTGTATGGAACGCGTTCTGGCTGGCCGAACTGATTACCGCGGCCGTAGCTTTTGCGGTATACAGGAGAGCGGCGGAGAAGAATACAGATGGATCTTCCCGGTGATTGATCTTGACATCTCCTTACAAACCGCTCACAATAGGAAAAGATGTGAGTGGTTTGTAAGGAGATGTTTATGAATATTATTAATATAGAGCATATCGGGAAAATATATGGCGGGAAGATCGTTTTCGAAGACGCATCCTTCGGAGTACAGCAGGGCGATAAGATCGGTATTGTTGGAATAAACGGGACGGGAAAGTCTACGCTTCTTAAAATGATTGCCGGCGGGGAGGTCCCGGATGAAGGACAGATTGTCCGCCAGAATGGCCTTAAGATTGCCTGGATGCCTCAGAATCCGGACTTCCCTCCGGGGGCAGATGTCCGGTCCTGCGCATTTGGAATCGGCGGAGGCGAGGAATGGCAGATTGAGAGCAATCTTCTGGAACTGGGCATTACCCGGCTGGATCAGAAAATAGAAGAGCTGTCGGGAGGGCAGAAGAGAAGGGTCGTGCTTGCCGGAACACTGGCCGGAGATTTCGATGTACTGCTTCTGGATGAGCCCACCAACCATCTGGACGGAGAGATGATCCGCTGGCTGGAAGAGTACCTCCGTTCTTACCGGGGAACGGTTCTGATGGTTACGCATGACAGGTATTTTCTTGACCGGGTTACAACCAGGATTATGGAAATCAGTCATGGGAAAATATATGGTTATGACGCGGATTATTCCGGGTTCCTGGAACTTAAAGCGGCCAGGGAGGAAATGGAACAGGCATCGGAGAGGAAGCGCCGGAGTGTTCTGCGGATGGAGCTGGAATGGGCAAAGCGGGGCTGCCGCGCAAGGACTACAAAACAGAAGGCCAGGCTGGAACGCCTGGAAGCGCTGAAAAGCGGGAAAGCGCCGGTTCAGGATCAGACGGTGGAGCTTGGTTCTGCAGAGACCCGTATGGGAAAGAAAACAGTAGAGCTGCATCATGTAAGCAAAAGCTATGGAGACAAAAAGATTCTGGAGGATTTCAGCTATATTGTACTGCGCAATCAGCGCCTGGGAATCATCGGCCCCAACGGCTGCGGAAAGTCCACGCTCCTCAAGATGATCGCCGGTCTTGTGCAGCCGGATTCGGGAAATATTGAGATCGGAGAAACTGTAAAGATCGGATATTTTGCTCAGGAAGAACAGCATATGGATGACAGTCAGCGGGTAATCGACTATGTAAAGGATATTGCAGAATATATTACAACAACAGACGGAAAAATCAGTGCTTCGGCGCTTCTGGAAAGATTTCTTTTCACCCCGGACATGCAGTATGCGCCTATCGGAAAATTATCCGGAGGAGAAAAGAGAAGACTGTATCTTCTGGGAGTACTGGCGGAAAATGCAAATGTGCTTCTGTTTGACGAGGCAGGCAACAATCTGGATATCCCTACGCTTACGATTCTGGAAGATTATCTGAATTCTTTTTCTGGTATTGTAATTGCGGTGTCCCATGACAGGTATTTCCTTGACAATGTGGCTGACCGTATTTTCGAGCTGGACGGAAGAGGACATGCGGTTCAGTATGAGGGAGGCTATACGGATTATCTTCGGGCCAGAGAGCAGAGAAAGACAGAGAGAACAGAGACGGACGGGAAACATCCGGGAAGTTCCGGAAAAGGAGAGGGCGCGGCCGGGATTTCAGGAGGAGACGGGCAGAAAGTTTCCGGAAAAGACTGGAAAAAGAATCAGCCGGCAAAACTTAAATTTACTTATAAAGAACAGAGGGAATTTGAAACGATCGATGAGGAAATTGCGTCTCTGGAGGAAAAACTGAAAGATTTCGAGCGGCAGCTGGAAGCAAATTCCACAAATTCTGTAAAACTCAGAGAACTGATGGATGAGCAGACAAGAATTCAGGAAGCCCTTGACAGGAAAATGGAACGCTGGATGTATCTGAATGATCTGGCGGAGAGAATTGAGGCACAGAGCCGGTAGTGTTTTGCAGGGAGCGCTGCTTTTAAGTCAGTTTTTTAAGACAGCGGCTTGACAAAGGACAGTTCAGTTGATAATATTATAGAAAACAGAATGCACTCTGTTTTATGACAGCCACTTGCCCGCCTTAGCTGCCGGGGCGTATTTCCGACAGCAGGAATGGGACAGAGAAAGAGAGGAATCAGATGAGAAAGCAGGTATTTTCATTGCTGGTAGATAATAATCCCGGAGTACTGAGCCGGATCTCAGGTCTGTTCAGCCGTCGGGGCTACAGTATCGACAGCATTACAGCCGGGATGACAGCGGATCCCAGATATACCAGAATTACAGTGGTATCTTCCGGCGATGAGCTGATCCTTTCCCAGATTGAGAAACAGGTCAGGAAACTGGAAGATGTTGTGGCGATCAAGGTTCTCAAACCGGAAGAGTCTGTCTGCCGTGAGCTGATTATGGTTAAGCTTCGCGCAAATGCGGCTCAGAGAGGCGAGATTATTTCCGTGGCAGATATTTTCCGGGCAAAGATTGTTGATGTGGAAGAGGATTCCCTGATGATCGAACTGACAGGAACCCAGAGCAAGCTGGAAGCTTTCCTGAATCTTCTGAAAGACTATGAGATTCTTGAACTTGCAAGGACAGGAATCACCGGACTTTCCAGAGGAAGCAAAGACGTAGAGTTCCTGTAGAAACAGGTTAGTAAGAGGCGCCGGACAGACGGATATCCGGAAAAGCCTTTCACTAAAAAACGGATGCTGGTCTGTTCAGGCCGTCTGTTTTTCATACATAATATTTATTTTTAGGAGGAATGT
>DXIU01000045.1 GCA_019112765.1 Candidatus Mediterraneibacter norwichensis
TCCTCTTCTGCGGATGCTGCTGCTGGCTTTTTTATATAAGCTGGCCGCGGCGCTGGTACAGCCGGTGTCTGATAAGCGGATTACCGGATGTATCAGCGGGGTAAGCGATGGATATGAAATGATGGTAAAGATCCTCTTTGCCTCAGGACTTATGTTTCTTCTTACAGTGGCTGTGGTTGCGGCATCCACGTCATAAAACGCAAAAAAATGGAGGCAACAGGTTATGCTGGAAGAAATTTACAGCTGGATTCAGAATATTTCTGTTTACCTTATCGTAACAGCGGCAGTTATGCATGCGATCCCGGGAAAGGAATATGAAAAATATGTCCGCTTTTTTTCCGGCCTTGTGCTGATTCTGCTTCTGTTTACTCCCCTGCTGAAACTGACAGGAAAAGAGACAGATTTTCAGAGCGCATACCGGAGCAATGAGTATGAGCTGGACAGAGAGGCTGTTAAAGAGGCTGAAGAATGGTTTGAAGACGAGTCATTTCTGGAATTTCTTCCGGAGGAATATACGGGGGGACAACGGGCATATGATGGAGAAGAAGGACAGGAGGGAGGCATAGAAGTGGAGGAGATCAGGATTGGAGAGTAAGTGGAAATCATATCTTGCCGGACTGAGAAAAGGAGAAAAAATTCCTAAAAAACGGCAGCTTCTGATTCTTCTGCTTGTCGGAATCCTGCTGATGGTAATCGTGCTTCCTGTACCTGATGGAAGGGAGGGGTCGGAAGAAAAAGGAATTCAGGCTGCCGGTGAGATGGCAGATACCAGTGACTATGAGGCCTATCTGGAAGAAAAAACCGCCCGGACGCTTCAGTATGTAGAGGGAGTGGGGGAGGTAAAGGTTATGATAACTCTGAAATCAAGCGCGCAGAAGATTATTGAGAAAGATCAGCAAAGCTCCAGCCAGACCACCGAGGAAGAGGACAGCCAGGGAGGAACCAGAACTTCAAACGATATTTCCTCGGACAGAACAAGTATCTACGAACAGAATTCAGATGGCTCTCAGTCTCCTTATGTGAGTAAGGAGCTCCTGCCGGAAATAGAAGGAGTTGTAGTTATAGCAGACGGCGGAGACAACGCGGTCGTGGTGCAGAATATTACGGAAGCGGTTCAGGCATTATTTGGTGTTGAGGCGCATAAGATAAAAATAATGAAACGGGCGGATACATAAAAAGGAGGATGGACAGTTGAAACGGTTGTTTAAGAAGAATCAGATTATCATCGCAACCCTGGCGGTTATGATCGCAGTTGCCGGGTATCTGAATTACTCCGGCAGACTTTTCGGGGAGGCAGATGAGAGCACCACGGAAGCGAATGCTGATCTGGCGAACCAGGAGCTTCTCGATATATCTCAGGAGGATATAGAGACATCAACGGAAGATATCGAAAGCAATGATTCGGAGATCGAGGGAACTCCCGGCGAGGCGGTACTTACCAGCAGCAGCGCCCAGACAACGGTTGCTCAGGCAAAAGTTACAAGAGAACAGGTAAGGGCGCAGAACAAGGAAACCCTTCAGGCTATTATTGATAATACGAATCTGAGTGATGCTGAAAAACAGGATGCCGTTGCACAGATGGTGGAGATCACAGAGATGACCGAACAGGAGGCGGCCATAGAGACGCTGATGGCTTCCAAAGGCTTTTCAGAAGCCGTAGTCAGCCTTACAAATGACTCTGCAGACGTAGTGGTTAAAGCAGATGAGCTGACTGACGCCAACCGGGCTCAGATCGAAGATATTGTTACCAGAAAGACGGATATTGCTCCGGAAAATATTGTAATTACACCAATTTCTGAATAGACATCCAGGCACTCTTGTGATAGACTGGATATGCCGTCGGTGTGCCGCGAATTAAAATTCGGCTGTGCGCACCGGCACTTTCATGTTCTAAATCGGAAAACAGGAGAAGAGGATTATGTCAGATATTACGAATGAAATAAAGAAAAGAAGAACCTTTGCCATTATATCCCATCCGGATGCAGGAAAAACAACGCTGACAGAAAAGTTCCTGCTTTACGGAGGAGCGATCAACCAGGCCGGATCCGTGAAGGGAAAAGCCACGGCAAAGCATGCGGTCTCTGACTGGATGGAAATCGAGAAAGAAAGGGGTATTTCCGTTACATCGTCTGTTCTGCAGTTTAATTACGGCGGATACTGCATCAATATTCTGGACACGCCGGGACATCAGGATTTTTCAGAGGATACCTACCGTACTCTGATGGCGGCGGATTCCGCGGTGATGGTAATTGACGCGTCAAAGGGCGTGGAGGCCCAGACAAGAAAACTTTTTAAAGTATGTGTGATGAGACACATTCCTATTTTTACCTTTATCAACAAAATGGACAGAGAAGCGAAAGATACTTTTGACCTGCTGGACGATATTGAGAAAGAACTGGGAATCGCGACCTGTCCCGTAAACTGGCCTATCGGTTCAGGCAAGGCTTTTAAAGGTGTGTATGACAGGCAGAAAAGAGAAGTGGAGCTTTTCTCGGATACAAAAAAAGGTACCGCGGTGGGAGAAGTGAAAAAAGTTGATATAAACAATCCGGAGATTGACTGGCTTATAGGGACAGAAGCCAGAGTAAATCTGAAGGATGAGATAGAGCTTCTGGACGGAGCGGCCGCGGAATTTGATCAGGAACTGGTAGATAAGGGAGAGCTTTCCCCTGTATTTTTCGGATCAGCGCTGACCAATTTCGGTGTAGAGACTTTCCTGGAACATTTCCTCGCCATGACAACGCCGCCTCTGCCGCGCATGTCAGATCATGGGGAGATTGATCCCATGAAAGAGAAGGAGTTTTCTGCATTTGTCTTTAAGATTCAGGCAAATATGAACAAGGCTCACCGGGACCGGATCGCATTTATGAGAATCTGTTCCGGAGAGTTTCAGGCAGGAATGAGTGTGTATCATGTACAGGGACAGAAGGAAGTGCGGCTTTCCCAGCCGCAGCAGATGATGGCAAGTGAGAGAAAGATTATCGAGAAAGCCTGCGGCGGAGATATTATCGGTGTATTTGATCCGGGTATTTTTTCCATAGGAGATACTCTGACTACATCTAAAGAACATTTTGCCTATGAGGGCATACCGACATTTGCGCCGGAACACTTTGCCAGGGTCCGGCAGGTAGACACCATGAAGCGTAAACAGTTCGTGAAAGGAATCAATCAGATCGCTCAGGAAGGAGCAATTCAGATCTTCCAGGAATATAATACCGGTATGGAAGAAATTATTGTGGGCGTTGTAGGAGTTCTTCAGTTTGACGTGCTTAAGTACCGTCTGAAAAATGAGTATAATGTGGAAATTATTTTGGAAAACCTGCCCTATGAGCATATCCGCTGGATTGAAAATGAAGAAATTGATATGGACCGTCTCAGCGGTACATCTGATATGAAGAAAATCAAAGATTTAAAAGGACGTCCTCTGCTGCTTTTTGCGCATGAGTGGAGCATCCGCATGACGGCAGAACGGAATGAAGGACTGAAGCTTTCCGAGTTTGGAAGGTCTTAAGTTTTTCCTTTGCAAATGTGAGGAACTTTGCTATAATGAAAAAAGAGATTACAAAACGGGAGGTTTTGAATATGGCAAAGGACGAAAGAAATACGTATTCTATACAGAGTGATGCCAGCCTCGGTGAAGTGAAGATCGCAGACGAGGTGGTCGCAATTATCGCGGCGCTGGCGGCAACCGAAGTGGACGGCGTTGCTTCCATGGCGGGAAATATTACCAATGAACTGATCAGCAGACTGGGGATGAAAAACCTTTCCAAGGGCGTAAAAGTGGACGTGCTGGAAGGCGTGGTAACTGTTTCGCTTTCTCTGAACCTGAAGTATAACTACAGTATTATGGATGTATCAGCGAAAGTTCAGGAGAAGGTAAAGAATGCGGTGGAAAATATGACAGGCCTGGAAGTCGCGGATGTAAATATTAAAGTTGCCGGTGTGGAGATGCCGCCCAACGGTCAGTAGGCTCAGCTTTTCATTGCAAAAGGATACAGATATATAGTATAATAAGGGATGTCGCAAGACATCCCTTTTATATAGGCCGAAGAACAGACGGCCGCAGAAAATGAAGTTTTGGAGAAAGGAACCGGAATGCTAAGGACAGAGCTAAGGGAGCACATCTTTAAAATGCTGTTCCAGATAGAATTTAATGAAGCGGCCGATATGCCGGAACATGTAAAACTATATTGTGAATCGCTGGAGGGCGCGGCAGATAAGGATAAAGAGTATATACAGAAGAAATATGAGGCTGTGGTTTCCCATGTGCCTGCGATTGACGTGCTTATCAATGAGAACACAAAAGGCTGGAAAACTTCCAGGATGAATAAGGCGGATCTCACCATATTGCGGCTTGCCGTATACGAGATGAAATGGGATGAAGATATTCCTACAGGCGTAGCGATCAATGAAGCTGTGGAACTTGCCAGAAAGTTCGGAGGAAGCGGAAGCCCTGCTTTTGTGAACGGCATACTCGGTAAGCTGGCAGAACTGGAGCCGCAGGAATGAAGAATGTCTATACGGTAAGGCAGGTAAATTCTTATATAAAAAATATGTTTGCCCAGGATTTCATGCTGAACCGGATCTATGTGAAGGGCGAGGTGTCCAATTGTAAATATCATACATCAGGGCATATATATTTTTCTCTGAAGGATGAGTCCGGCACGATTGCCTGCATTATGTTTGCAGGATCAAGGGCAGGGCTTTCTTTTCGTATGCAGGAAGGACAGCAGATAATCGTCCTGGGTTACATCGGCGTGTATGAGAGGGACGGCAGATATCAGCTCTATGCCAGAGAAATCGTCAGGGATGGGGCCGGTGCTCTTTATGAGAAGTTTGAGGCGCTGAAAAAAGAGCTGGCGGAGATGGGGATGTTCGCGCCGGAATACAAGAGACCCATTCCGCCCTATGTAAAGACAGTCGGAATTGTAACGGCGCCTACAGGGGCTGCTGTGAGGGATATTATCAATATCGCTCACAGGAGAAATCCTTTTGTGCAGCTGATTTTATATCCGGCTCTTGTACAGGGAGAGGAAGCTCCGCAGAGTATTGTCCGGGGAATCCGGGCACTGGAAAAACAGGGCGTGGACGTAATGATCGTAGGCCGGGGCGGCGGAAGCATGGAAGACCTGTGGGCGTTTAATGAGGAATGCGTGGCAAGAGCAGTATTTGAGTGCAGTGTTCCGGTTATCTCTGCAGTAGGTCATGAGACAGATACTACAATTATAGATTTTGTGGCTGATCTGCGCGCCCCTACACCGTCAGCGGCGGCGGAGCTGGCGGTATACGAATACCGGGATGCAAGGGAACAGATGGAGAGATACAGAACTGCGATGAAGAAGGCGGTTTCTGTGAAAATCACTTCTGCCAGAATGCGGGCGGAACGTTGTGCTGCCCGGCTGCGCATCGCGCACCCGAGACAGAAACTCGACGAAAAGCGCCAGTATATCCTGGATATGGAAAACCGCCTGAAAAATGAAATGAACCGAAAACTTATCCGGGACAGGCACAGGATGGAACTGTGTGTGGAGAAAATGAAGATGCTCTCGCCGCTTTCCAGACTGAGCGGCGGATATGCATATATACAGGGGCCGGACGGCCGGGGCGTAACCCGGATCGGCCAGCTCAGCGAAGGCGATTATTTTACAGCCTATGTTCCGGACGGACGGATCCGGGCGCAGGTTGTTTCCCGTGAAGCGTTTACCTATCCGGTAAACAGAACTGAGAAATAAAGGAGGTGCACTTCTGTTGGAAAAGGAAGAAAAGCAGAGCCTGGACCAGATGTTCGGGCAGCTTGAAGAAGTGATCGGAAAGATGGAAGGCGAGGAAGTTTCCCTGGAAGAATCATTCGAACTCTACAGCCGCGGAATGAATCTTCTGAAGCAGTGCAGCCAGGCAATTGACGAAGTGGAAAAAAAGGTTCTGGTTCTGGATGAGAATGGAGATACACATGAATTTTAAAGAAGAATATGAGACAAAAAGGGAACAGATCGAAGAAATTTTAAAAGAATACCTTCCGCCGCAGGAAGGATATCAGAAAATTATAATGGAGGCCATGGAGTACAGTCTGATGGCCGGAGGAAAGCGTCTGCGTCCCATGCTGATGGCAGAGACTTTCCGTCTGTTCGGAGGAACGGGGAATGTGATCCGTCCCTTTATGGCAGCAATTGAGATGATTCACACCTATTCTCTCGTTCATGACGATCTTCCTGCCATGGACAATGATGAATACAGAAGGGGCAGAAAAACAACCCATGTGGTTTATGGGGAAGATATGGGCATACTGGCCGGAGACGCTCTTCTTAACTATGCGTTTGAGACAGCGTGCCGTGCCTTTGACCAGGCGCCGGAGCAGAGTGCGCGTATCGGACAGGCCCTGAAGATTCTGTCTGAAAAAGCAGGAATATACGGTATGATCGGCGGACAGGTAGTAGATGTTAAGGAGTCCGGACATAAGGTGTCCGGGGAAG
Organism: Candidatus Mediterraneibacter norwichensis; assembly: GCA_019112765.1. Classification (GTDB taxonomy): domain Bacteria; phylum Bacillota; class Clostridia; order Lachnospirales; family Lachnospiraceae; genus Mediterraneibacter; species Mediterraneibacter norwichensis. The sequence goes on from DXIU01000045.1 coordinate 6,471, forward strand.
TTCTGGAGTTTATCTATCGTCTGAAGACAGGCGCGCTGATTGAGTCTTCCATGATGATCGGCGCTGTGCTTGCCGGCGCCGGCGGTGATGAAATAAAACGTATTGAGCAGGCTGCACGGAAGATCGGGATGGCTTTCCAGATCCAGGATGATATTCTGGATGTAACGGGAACGACGGAAACTCTTGGCAAGCCGGTTCACAGTGACGAGAAGAATGAGAAAATGACCTATGTGGTATGGAAGGGACTGGAAGAGTCCAGAGAAGCTGTGAAAAGCATGACGGAAGAAGCGTTGGAGGATCTTGCGGAACTCCGCACAGAAGACGAGTTCCTGGTACAGCTTCTCCGTTCTCTCGTATACAGGGAAAAATAAGGAGGGCTCTCAATGGTGCTGGAAAAGATCCGGAAGGAAAATGATATAAAAAAACTCAGTCCGGAAGAACTGAACTGCCTTGCAGATGAGATCCGCAGGTTCCTGATTGAAAAAATCAGTATGACAGGCGGGCACCTGGCCTCCAATCTGGGTGTAGTGGAACTTACCATGGCACTTCATCTGGAGTTCAGCCTGCCTCAGGACAAAATGATCTGGGATGTGGGCCATCAGTCCTATACCCACAAACTGCTCACCGGGAGGAAAGAAGGGTTTGATGTTCTTCGGAAATACGGGGGAATGAGCGGGTTCCCGAAACGCCGGGAGAGTGAATGTGATGCGTTTAATACAGGCCACAGTTCTACTTCTGTTTCCGCGGGACTGGGGTATGTTGCAGCCCGGGAGCTGTCCGGAGAAAACTACAGCGTGATCTCAATTATCGGCGACGGCTCCATGACAGGAGGCATGGCTTATGAAGCCCTGAACAATGCTTCTCATCTGAAAAGCAATTTTATAATCGTACTGAATGACAACAATATGTCCATTTCTGAAAATGTAGGAGGCATGTCCCGGTATCTCAACGGGCTGCGGACTGCCCAGGCATACACCGGACTGAAAAGAGGCGTGGAGGATACCCTGAAAAAGTTTCCCAAAGGAGGAGAACGGATTATCAGTCAGGTAAAGCGGACAAAAAGCGGCATTAAACAGCTCTTTGTTCCAGGTATGTTTTTTGAAGATATGGGTATCACTTATCTGGGTCCTGTGGACGGACATGACGTGCGCAGACTTGTACGGGTGCTCCATGAGGCCAGGCGGGTGAATCATGCGGTGCTGGTGCATGTGATTACGAAAAAAGGAAAAGGATACGGACCGGCAGAGCAGAATCCGTCCCGGTTTCACGGGACAGGTCCTTTTGAAATAGAGAGCGGAGAACCCAGAGACAAAAGTACAGGAGATTCTTATACGGATGTCTTTTCTAAAGTAATGGCCGATATTGGGCAGTACAATGAAAAGGTTGTTGCGATTACAGCGGCGATGGCGGATGGAACCGGTCTTTCCAGGTTCGCGCGGATGTTTCCGAAGCGGTTTTTTGATGTGGGAATCGCGGAAGAGCATGCCATGACTTTTGCCGCCGGACTTGCGGCAGGGGGAATGAAGCCTGTCTTTGCCGTATATTCTTCGTTCCTGCAGAGGGCTTTTGATCAGACGATCCATGATGTCTGTCTTCAGAATCTTCCGGTAGTGATTGCTGTGGACCGGGCAGGACTGGTAGGAAGTGACGGAGAAACGCATCAGGGTGTATTTGACCTGTCTTATCTGTCCATCATACCGAATCTGACGATAATGTCTCCGAAGAATCGCTGGGAGATGGCGGACATGCTGCGGTTTGCCGTTGATTTTTCAGGTCCTGTCGCTCTGCGCTATCCGCGCGGAACTGCATACGAAGGGCTGCGGCAGTTCCGGGCGCCTGTGGAATACGGGAAAAGTGAGATCCTGTATGAGGAAGGAGATATTGCCGTGATTTTCGTAGGGCATATGTCCGAACTTGCAGAGCAGGTGCGTACGGAACTCAAAGACACGGGATATGCGTGTACTCTGGTAAATGCCAGATTTGTTAAGCCGCTGGATACACAGATGCTGGAGGAGTTTGCGGAAGATCACCGTCTGTTTGTGACCATTGAAGAAAATGTGCTGGCGGGAGGATTCGGAGAGCAGGTGCTGGAATATGTGAATCGGGCAAAGTTAAATGTCCATGTCCGCAATATAGCAATTTCGGATGACTATGTAGAGCATGGAAATGTGGAACTGCTCCGCAGGGAAGTCGGACTGGATAAAGAAGTGATTGTAAAGCAGGTAGTCTCCGACTATCTGATGATAAAGGAAAGATAGCTGATTATGAAAGAACGTTTGGATGTATTGCTTGTAAAAAGAAATCTGGCAGAGTCCAGAGAGAAAGCCAAGGCAGTAATCATGGCAGGAAATGTGTTTGTGGACGGCCAGCGGGAAGATAAAGCAGGCACAACATTTTCCCCGGATGTCAGTATAGAGGTAAAAGGCCATGCTCTGCCTTATGTAAGCAGAGGCGGCCTCAAGCTGGAAAAAGCGCTTGCGGTATTTGATGTGAATGTGAAGGATAAGGTCTGTACGGATGTAGGATCTTCCACAGGTGGTTTTACCGACTGCATGCTTCAGAACGGCGCCCGCAAAGTATATGCCATAGATGTGGGACGCGGGCAGCTGGACTGGAAGCTGCGGCAGGATTCCCGGGTGGTCTGTATGGAAAAGACAAATATAAGATATGTAACTCCGGAGGACATCGGGGAACCGGTTGATTTTTCGTCTGTTGATGTTTCTTTTATTTCTCTTACCAAAGTGCTTGAACCAATCCGGAATTATCTGAAAGAAGACGGAGAGATTGTAGCTCTGATCAAACCTCAGTTTGAAGCAGGAAGAGAAAAAGTCGGGAAAAAGGGCGTTGTCAGAGACAAGGCGGTTCACAGGGAAGTAATAGAGAAAATAGCGGATTATGCCCGCAATATCGGCTTTGGCGTAATGGAACTGGACTATTCACCGATCCGGGGCCCGGAAGGAAATATCGAATATCTGATCCGCCTGAAAAAAGGGGCGGAGAGCATCGGAAAAGATATGGAAGAAGCTGTGGCTTCCGTAACAGATAAGGCTTTTGAAGAACTGGCAAAATGATAAGAGGTTGAACAGAACATGGATTTTTTTTATATCATCACGAACATGCTGAAGGACAAAGATCTGCAGATCACAAATGAGATACGGTCTTATATAGAAAGCAGAGGGAAACGCTGTGTTCTCTGCAGAAAGGACAGGGATGGACACATTATCCCGGGCACAGTTCCGGATGACGCTGAGTGCGGACTTGTACTGGGAGGGGACGGCACGCTGATCCGGGCTGTCCGGGATCTTGGGCAGAGAAAGCTCCCCCTTCTGGGCATTAACCTGGGAACGGTAGGATATCTGACAGACGTGGAACTGAAAGACTATCGCCAGGCACTTGACCGTCTGTTTGTATGTGATCCGATTGTAGAAGAACGGATGATGATTCAGGGGCTGTTCCGGGACGGAGAGAAAGATCTGGCTCTGAATGATATTGTCCTTGCAAGGGAAGGAAAAATACGGATTGTCAAGTTTCACATCTATGTAAACGGCACCCTGCTGAATACCTACCTTGCGGACGGAGTGATTATTTCCACGCCTACCGGAAGCACCGGATACAATCTTTCTGCCGGAGGACCCGTCGTAGAGCCGACGGCCCGTCTGATGGTGATTACTCCGATCTGTTCCCATGCGCTTAATACAAGCAGTATCGTGCTTTCAGAAGATGATGTTATAGAAATAGAAATCTGTGAAGGCCGATATGGAAAGAAGGAACACGTATCCCTTTGTTTTGATGGAGCAGAACAGATGACCCTGGTTACAGGAGAGCGGGTTCAGATCCGGAAGGCTGCGGAGACAGCCCGTCTGATAAAGCTGGGCAGAGAGAGTTTCATGAAAACCATGCGGGAAAAAATGAAAGGAAATTAGGAAAATGAAAGTAAGTCGTCATGCAAAAATCATAGAACTGATCAGCCAGTATGATATTGAAACTCAGGAAGAACTGGCGGAATACCTGAATAATGCCGGCTTTAAAGTCACCCAGGCGACGGTTTCCCGGGATATCAGAGATCTGAAGCTGACCAAGATTTCCACCAATGGAGGGAAACAGAAATATGTGATCCATAAACAGGAAGAACGGGGGATGAGTGAAAAATATATTCGTGTTCTGAAGGATGGATACGTGTCTATGGATATGGCGCAGAATATCCTTGTTATAAAAACTGTTTCAGGAATGGCAATGGCAGTAGCCGCCGCGGTTGATGCCATGAACTGGAACGAGGTCGTGGGCTGTATTGCGGGAGATGATACAATTATGTGCGCGATCCGCACAGTAGAGGACACGACAGCGGTAATGGAAAAAATACGGAAAATTGTTTCAAAAGAATTGTAGGGAACAGCTATGTTACAGAATCTGCATGTAAAAAATCTTGCGTTGATTGATGAGACAGAGGTCGAGTTCGGCCCGGGTCTGAATATCCTGACCGGAGAGACTGGTGCGGGAAAGTCTATACTGCTGGGATCCGTACAGCTTGCGCTGGGGGGCCGCTACAGTGCGGACCTGCTTCGCAGCGGAGCGAAGAGCGGGCTGGTAGAGCTCACATTTTCTGTGGAGGACGACAGAATAAGACAACGGCTTGAAGAAATGGATATTGAGCCGGAGGACGGAATGCTTACTTTGAGCCGGAAACTGACAGAAGGCCGCAGTGTGTGCAGAATCAACGGCGAGACGGTAAATATGAATATGTTAAAAGAGACGGCCGGACTTCTGATTGATATACATGGACAGCACGACAGTCAGAGTCTGCTTCAGCGCAGAAATCATCTTTCCCTTCTGGACCTGTTTGGAAAAGAGGAGATCTGTCCTCTGAAAGAGGAGATGGCTGCCGCTTATAAAAAATATCAGGAACTTGTAAAAAAGCGGGATGCTTCTTCTATGGATGCTGAGAGCAGGGCAAGGGAGCTTGATCTTGCCAGATATGAGGTTGCGGAGATTGAAGAAGCGGCTCCGGTGGCGGGGGAGGATGCGGATCTGGAAGATCTGTATCACAGAATGACACAGAGCCGGAAAGTAACAGAGGCAGTCGCAGAGGCTTACCGATATACCGGTGAGGACGCCCAGGGCAACGCCAGTGATCTGTTAAGCAGGGCAATCCGCGCGATGCAGGAAATTGCGGAAATTGACAGTCAGGGGGAAAAACTTTGCGGACAGCTGTCGGAAATTGACAGCCTCCTCAATGATTTTAACCGGGAACTGGCCGAATATGCAAAAAGTTTCGATTTTTCTGAAGAAGAATTCCGGGATACGGAGGAACGTCTGAATCTGCTGAATCATCTGAAGGCAAAATATGGTAAAACAATTCCGGATGTTCTGGAATATTGTGAGGAAAAGAAGAGCAGAATAGAAGAACTGGAGGATTATGATTCCTTCCTTGGGCGGATCCGGACAGAAACGGAAGCTGCCGAAAAGCATGCGGCACAGATTGCGTCCCGGCTCCATAAGGCAAGAGAAAAGGCGGCCGCCATATTTGCGAGGGAAATACGGGAACAGATGTCAGAGCTGAATTTTATGGATACAAGACTGGAACTGAGAATTTCTGATCTCGGGCATTACACTGCTTCCGGAAGCGATGAGGCAGAGTTTTATCTGGCCACTAATCCGGGCGAACCTCTGAAGCCTCTCGGGAGTATTGCCTCCGGCGGTGAGCTGTCCAGAGTAATGCTTGCTGTCAAAGCAGTTCTTGCGGGAGAAGAAGATACTCCGACATTAATTTTTGATGAAATTGATACAGGTATTTCAGGAATAACGGCTGGAAAGGTAGGAGAAAAGCTCCGCCTTATTTCGGAAAACCGTCAGGTTATCTGTATTACTCATCTTCCCCAGATTGCAGCGGTTTCAGACTTCCATTATCTGATACAGAAAGAAACGGATGGAAATACCGTGGAAACCGGCATCACTGCTCTGGATGATGAGGCTTCCATACGGGAACTGGCACGTATGCTGGGCGGCGCGAATGTAACGGGGAAAATACTGGAAAGCGCAAGAGAGATGAAGGAATTGGCAAAGCGGGAAAGATAATACCAGTGTGAAATGAAAGAAAGACACACATACTAGAAACGGATGCAGAGATGTATCCGTTTTTTTGTTTTGAAGTTCAGCCATACAGCGGCAGCTGTACGGCCCTGCTGCGGGAGCCGTACTGCCGGAAACGGACTGAGCGGAGAAAAACAGTGCACTGCAGGAGACGGTGCGGAAAGGATGTGTGACAGCATGAGAAAAGGATGTGATACTACAGTATGATGCGGAAACAGGAAAAGAGACGAAGTTTTCAGCCTTCGAAACTGTTTCTGTGCGCATTGGCAGCGGCCTGCCTGACATTTCCTGCTTCATTTTCCGGATTTAGTGAAATTCAGCCTCAGCAGGCAAATGTGAACGCCGCAGGAACAGACACGAATACCGTTCTGCTTGGAGGCATGCCGGTAGGGATCTATATGGAGACAGACGGAGTCATGATTCTGAACACGGAAACGGTAGAGGGAATGGACGGAGGGTTTTATGAACCAGCTCAGAATCTGGTAAAAGCCGGGGATTATATTACAGCTGTGAATGATCAGGAGATAAAAGGAAAATCCGACCTTCTGAATGCAGTGGAAGAGATTAACGGTGAAAATGTGATTCTCACCATACGGAGAGGCGGGGATCTTCTGGATGTGAAGATTCATCCGGTGGAATATGAAACAGGCAAATACCGCCTGGGCATATGGGTGAGGGATAATGTACAGGGTCTGGGGACGATAACATTTCTTACCGGACAGAGCAGATTCGGCGCCCTGGGACATGGAATTCATGATACGGATACCAATGTTCTGATGTCAATTTCCGATGGCACTGTTTACCGTACAAGTATACAGGATATTACAAAAGGATCAGACGGTAATCCGGGAAGTATGGAAGGAATTATTATTTACAATAATTTCAATGTACTGGGTACCATTGACAAAAATACCGATGCAGGGATATATGGAACAATCGACAGAATCGGAGAACTGTTCGGGGAACAGATTCCTATAGAAACTGCGAAAAAGGAAGAAATTGTCAGAGGAGACGCTACGATCCGCTGCTTTATCGACAATGAAATCAAAGAGTACGATATTCAGGTGACAGATATCGACATGTCTGACACAGAAATCAATAAGGGTCTGGTTATAAAAGTGACGGACGAGGAACTGCTGGAAAAAACCGGAGGCATTATCCAGGGGATGAGCGGCAGCCCTATCATACAGAACGGAAAGCTGATTGGCGCGGTAACGCACGTATTTGTACAGGATTCGACGATGGGATATGGCATATTTATAGAAAATATGCTGGAACAGGCGGAATAATCTTTTTTGTCGAAAAAATTGTCGAAATAGTGTTACAAAATCTCCTTGATTCCGCAAATTTGTCCGGATATAATAAGCAGGTGGCGTTTTCAAAGCTGGTTCTCAAGTGTGAGGGAGAGAAGAGAATGGAGCATTTGAATGTGGCCATTGCTGATGATAATCAGAAAATTCTTGATGTGCTGGAGAATATTATCAGCACGGATAAAGAGCTGAATCTGGTTGGAAAAGCGAAAAATGGTGAGGAGATGTGTCAGATTATCAAAGACAGACAGCCGGACGTCGTTCTTCTCGACTTGATTATGCCGAAAATGGACGGATTGACGGTAATGGAACAGGTAAATCAGGATAATTCTGTCAACAAACGTCCATATTTTATCGTGATCACAGCGGTTGGCCAGGAAAGGATTACAGAAGATGCCTTTAACAAAGGGGCGAATTACTATGTTATGAAGCCGTTCAACAACGAAGTGCTGCTGGACAGGATAAAATCCGTCAGAAAAATGTTCCGAAATTATGAAAAGAAAACAGAGGATGGGAGAGAAGGTACAGTAAAAGGAGAAGATCTGGAAAACCGGGTGACCAATATGCTCCATGAGATTGGAATCCCGGCGCATATTAAAGGGTATCATTATCTGAGAGATGCCATAATCATGGCGGTAAGGGATATGGATGTACTTAACGCTATAACAAAAATTCTTTATCCGACAGTTGCCAAAAAATATCAGACAACTTCAAGCAGGGTGGAGAGGGCGATCCGTCATGCTATTGAGGTGGCCTGGAGCCGGGGGAAGCTGGACACACTGGACGAGCTGTTTGGCTATACAGTAAGTACAGGGAAGGGAAAACCTACAAATTCAGAGTTTATAGCGCTGATTGCAGATACAATCCAACTGGAGTACAAGAAAAAAGGCGGTATCTGAAGACAGATGACAGAAATTAGTATGGTAAAGCGATAAAATTCTTTCCAATACGTCTGAAATGAGGTATAATGTTCAATAGTGAAATGCCCGGTGGCGATTAATGTAGAAAACGGAGGATAGTATATGAAAAACATTTTATTTGCGTCTTCAGAATGTGTGCCTTTTATAAAGACAGGCGGACTTGCCGATGTTGTGGGTTCACTTCCCAAAGAATTTGACAAAGAAAAATATGATGTGCGCGTTGTACTGCCTAATTACACATGCATGAAGCAGGAATGGAAGGAAAAACTGGAATATGTGACTCATTTTTATATGGATATTGCAGGACAGAATCAGTACGTGGGTGTGCTCAAGACGGTTCTGAATGATATCACATTCTATTTCATTGACAATGAACATTATTTCAGCGGCTTTGCGCCATATGACGGGGATCTGAAATGGGATATCGAGAAGTTTGCGTTTTTCTCAAAGGCAGCTCTGAGTATTCTTCCTGTTATCGGATTCCGGCCGGATCTGATTCACTGCCATGACTGGCAGACAGGACTGATTCCGGTTTATCTGGACAATTTCAGATACCTGGGCGAATACTACAGAGGGATTGCCACGGTTATGACGATTCATAATCTGAAATTCCAGGGTGTATGGGATACAAAAACAGTAAAAGGAATTACAGGGCTTCCGGATTACTATTTTGTACCGGATAAGATGGAGGCGTACAAAGATGCTAACCTGTTAAAGGGCGGTATTGTCTATGCGGATAAGGTGACGACCGTCAGCAACAGCTATGCGGAAGAAATCAAGACTCCTTTTTACGGAGAAGGACTGGACGGACTTATGTCCGCAAGATCCAACGATCTGTGCGGTATCGTGAATGGACTGGATTATGATGACTGGAATCCGGAGACAGACTGGAGAATTGCCAAGAATTTCGGCATTGACAATTTCAGAAAGAATAAACCGCTGAATAAGACGGCGCTCCAGGAAGAGCTGGGACTCAACAAAGATTCTCATGTGATGCTGATCGGTATGGTGTCCCGCCTTACAGATCAGAAGGGATTTGATCTGGTAGACTATGTTATGGATGAACTGTGTCAGGATGCGGTACAGATTGTGGTACTGGGAACCGGCGATGTGAAGTATGAGAATATGTTCCGTCATTTTGCGTGGAAGTATTCGGGAAGAGTGTCGGCGAATATTTATTATTCAGATGAACTTTCTCATAAGATTTACGCATCCTGTGATGCTTTCCTGATGCCGTCTCTGTTTGAACCCTGCGGCCTCAGCCAGCTTATGAGCCTGCGCTACGGAACTCTTCCCATTGTCAGAGAGACCGGAGGCCTGAAAGACACGGTTGAGCCCTATAATGAATATGAGAAGACAGGTACGGGATTCAGCTTCTGTAATTACAATGCTCATGAGATGCTGAGTACAGTACGGTATGCGGAAAGAATTTACTATGACAGAAAGAGAGACTGGAATAAGATTGTAGAGCGCGCTATGAGCCAGGATTTCTCATGGAAAAATTCTGCGGCAAACTACGAGAATCTTTACAGAAGCCTGATCGGCGAGTAGGAGAATACTTACAGCATGAAAATTATAGACAGACTGAACGAAGACAGAATACACATATCCTTTGAGATATTTCCTCCAAAAACGGATGAAGGATTTGACAGTGTCATTGCGGCGGCAGATGAGATGGCAAAACTCAATCCCGCATTTATAAGCGTTACATACGGCGCCGGCGGGGGCACCAGTAAAAATACGGCCAGAATCGCCTCTCATATAAAGGATGAACTGCATGTATTAAGCCTGGCACATCTGACCTGTGCATCCTCTACAAAAGAGGAAGTCAGATATGTGATTGAAAATCTGAAAAGTCTGGGAATCGAGAATATCCTCGCGCTTCGCGGGGATATTCCGGCGAATATGACTTTCCCGGATGAAAACAGATTTCAATATGCCAGCGAACTGGTGCAGGAAATAAAAAAGCATGGAGATTTCTGCATTGGCGCGGCCTGCTATCCGGAAGGACATGTGGAAAATGAACATAAGGCCGACGACATCAGATATCTGAAGCAGAAAGTGGACAGCGGCGTGGATTTCCTGACAACACAGATGTTTTTTGACAATGATATCCATTATAATTTCCTGTACCGCATCCGGGAAGCCGGCATTACGGTACCTGTGCTTCCGGGTATTATGCCGATAACCAGCGCTTCCCAGATGAAGCGCAGCCAGGAACTTTCCGGGACAGTTTTCCCGCGCAGATTTCTGGCAATTCTGGACCGGTTCGGCGGGGCTCCTGCCGCTATGAAGCAGGCAGGCATCGCATACGCTACAGATCAGATTATCGATCTGCTGGCAAACGGGGTAAAGAATATCCATATCTATACAATGAACCGGCCGGATGTGGCGGCGGCAATTATGAATAACCTGTCTGAGATAATTAATGTTTAGGTGGCATAATGGATAAGAAAGTACAGGAGGCCATCCGATATCTTGGAATAAAAAAAGATGCGGCAGATGCAGGAGTTTGCGCTCTGGTTGAAAGCTCATTACAGGAGCTTATAAAGGAAGCGCAGCCGAAATCAGTCTGCCGCATTTTTGAATTACAGGAGCTCGGAGATAGGGCTGTTCAGATCGGAAAACTGAAAATAGACAGCAGAAGTCTGGCGAGAAATCTGAAAAACTGTCACAGAGCAGTTCTTTTTGGGGCTACCCTGGGAACCGGTACAGACCGGCTGATTACCCGTACCGGGTTAAGAGATATGGCCAGAGCGGTTGCCCTTCAGGCATGTGCGGCTGCCCTTCTTGAAGAGTACTGCGATCAGTGTCAGGAAGAAATCGGCCGGGAGCTGGAAAAAGAAGGCGAATATCTTCGGCCCCGTTTCAGCCCCGGTTACGGAGATTTTGATATCAGTTATCAGAAGCCGATTATGCGAATGCTGGACTGTGCAAAGCAGATCGGACTGAGCATGACAGATGGGTGCATGATGACACCAACAAAATCGGTTACCGCTGTAATTGGTATCAGCCCGGTAAAAGAACACTGTCCGGTGCAGGGATGTGAGGCCTGCGGCAGTACGGACTGTCCTTACCGGAGATAATTAATAAAAACCGGCAGATTCTGCGAAAAAAGTCCGGACAGTGAAGCGTACTGACAGGCGCAGGGCCGGGTAAACACGTTAAAGCATTACACAGCAGTACAGCAGAAAGGATAGATAAGGAACAGATTATGATACGAGATCGACTTGGAAAAGAACTGCTTTTTTTTGACGGCGGAATGGGAACACTTCTTCAGGAAAAGGGGCTGGAGCCGGGAGAGCTTCCCGAGCTCTGGAATATTACTCATCCGGATGAAATCCGCAGTATACACAGACGTTATATGGAAGCGGGCAGTGACATTGTCCTGACCAATACATTTGGCGCAAATGCTCTCAAATTTCATGATGATTCCTGTTCTCTGAAGGAAATCATCAATGCGGCCGTGGGACATGTAAAAGCTGCGGCGGAGCAGTGCGGGAGGGCGGATGCTGTCCTGACGGCTCTGGATGTAGGTCCTACGGGAAAACTGCTCAAACCAATGGGAGACCTGGAATTTGAAACAGCATATGAGGCATTCCGGGAGGTAATGATTCTGGGAGAAAAAGCGGGAGCTGACCTGATTCATATTGAAACCATGAGTGATACTTATGAACTGAAGGCCGCTGTACTTGCCGCTAAAGAGAATACCTCTCTCCCTGTGTTTGCTACGGCAATTTTTGATGAAAGAGGGAAGCTGCTTACAGGAGCGGATGTGCCGGCGGTTGTCGCGCTTCTGGAAGGACTGCGGGTGGATGCCCTCGGAATAAACTGCGGCATGGGTCCGGAACAGATGATTCCGGTTCTGGAACAGCTTCTGGAGTACACGTCTCTTCCGGTTATTGTAAAGCCAAATGCAGGACTGCCCAGACAGAGAGACGGGCAGACCGTCTACGATGTATCCCCGGAAGAATTTGCCGGAGTGATGGAGCGCATTGTAAAAGCAGGAGCCGCTGCTGTGGGGGGCTGCTGCGGTACAACTCCGGAACATATCCGGGCTATGACCGGAAGATGCAGAGGGATTCCGGTCGTTCCTCTAAAAGAGAAAGAAATGACCATAGTGTCTTCCTATGGTTCGAGTGTTGTTCTTGGAACAGGTTCGAAAATTATCGGAGAACGTATTAATCCCACAGGGAAAAAGCGATTTAAACAGGCTTTGAAAGAACATGACATCGACTACATTCTGAGAGAGGGAATCGAACAGGAGGAAAGGGGAGCGCATATTCTGGATGTCAATGTAGGACTTCCGGATATAGATGAGACGGCAATGATGAAAGAAGCCGTCAGCGGTCTTCAGAGCGTTACAAGTCTTCCACTTCAGATTGATACGGTGGATCCGGCTGCCATGGAGGCTGCCCTGCGTCTTTATAACGGGAAAGCAATGGTGAACTCTGTAAGCGGGAAGCAGGAATCCATGGATCAGGTGTTTCCTCTGATTGCCAGATATGGCGGTGTTGTGATCGGGCTGACGCTGGACGAAGACGGAATCCCGGCAGATTCAGAAGGACGTCTGCGCATAGCGAAAAAGATTATAGATGAAGCGGCAAGGTACGGCATCAAAAAGAAGGATATTGTAATTGACGCGCTGGCTATGACTATAAGCTCAGAGCCGGAAGGAGCAAAAGTGACGCTGGAGACACTGCGCAGACTCCGGGATGAAGCAGGCGTGTGTACGGTGCTTGGCGTATCGAATATTTCTTTTGGACTGCCGGCCCGTCCGACCGTAAATGCGGCATTTTACACAATGGCCATGATGAACGGACTGAGCGCAGGAATTATCAATCCGGCTTCGGAGGATATGATGAAGGCATGGTATGCGTTTCATGCACTGATGAATCTTGACAGAAACTGCGAAAGGTATATTGAAAAATATGCTTCGGCCGCGGCACCGGCAGTGAAGACATCCTCCTCTACGGAGCAGAGCGGGATCACTTTACAGACAGCCATAGAGAAAGGTCTGAAAGACGATGCGCGCATGGTTACTCAGGCCCTGGCAGAAACAGAGGCTCCTCTGGATATTATCAATATGGAGCTGATTCCTGCTCTCAATCGTGTGGGGGATGGATTCGAAAAAGGCACGGTTTTCCTGCCGCAGCTTCTGATGAGCGCGGAAGCGGCAAAAAGTGCGTTTGCAGTACTGAAGGACCGGATGGACAGCAGCGGAGAGGTGCAGGAAAAGAAAGGGACGATTGTGCTGGCAACTGTAAAAGGTGATATTCATGACATCGGGAAAAACATTGTGAAAGTTCTGCTGGAAAACTACAGCTTTGATGTGATAGATCTGGGAAAAGATGTGCCCCCGGAAACTGTAGTGGATATGGTTGTGGAAAAAAATATAAGGCTGGTCGGCCTAAGTGCGCTGATGACGACTACTGTAGTAAGTATGGAGGAGACGATCCGGCTGCTTCGGGAAAAAGCGCCCTGGTGCAAAGTAATGGTTGGCGGAGCGGTACTGAACCAGGAATATGCGGATATGATCGGCGCGGATTTCTACGGGAAAGACGCCATGCAGTCTGTACATTACGCACAGGAGATCTTTTAAGTGACGCGTACAGTGATTTCCGGCCTGCCCGGACGTACACGTGACGCCACATGGGAAGAGAAAAGAATAACAGAGATTGTTCTGTAAATTATACATAGGATTGTAGTGAAAATCACTAGGCAAATTTGGGGGCTCATGTTATCATAAAAATCAGAGAGTCAAAGCATCAGAGTTTTACTTGGATGAAAAATACAGTTATGGAGGGAAAGAAGTTTTGAGGTACGCAGATGCAAATGTAATCAAAATCAAACATGCAGTTCTGGAAGAAGTTGCACGTCTGGCTTTTGCCGGAGAACTGGAGGAGCGCAAGGATGAGATTCCGTTCAAGCTGATCCCGGGACCAACCGCTCAGTTCCGCTGCTGTATTTACAAGGAAAGAGAGATTATCCGTCAGCGTGTCCGGCTGGCGGAAGGAAAAGCTCCGGGAATGGAAGACAACGGAAATGTGATTCAGGTAATCAGTTCAGCCTGTGAGGACTGTCCGATTTCCAGCTACACAGTAACGGAGAACTGTCAGAACTGTATCGGCAAAGCATGTATCAACGCCTGCAAATTCGGGGCAATTGAGCCGGGACGGTCCCGTACACATATTGATCCGGCAAAGTGCAAGGAATGCGGGAAATGTGCGGAGGCCTGTCCGTATAATGCAATTGCGCATCTGAAGCGTCCGTGCAAATTCAGCTGCCCGGTTGATGCTATTTCTTATGATGAATACGGTATTTCTGTTATTGATGATGAGAAATGTATCCGCTGCGGAAAATGTATTCACAGCTGCCCCTTTGGCGCGATCGGTTCCAAAACATGGATTGTGGATGTAATAAAAGCGATTCAGTCAGGAAAACATGTTTATGCCATGCTTGCGCCTGCTACAGAAGGTCAGTTCGGACTGGATATTACTATGGCAAGCTGGAGAAAAGCCATGAAAGAACTGGGATTTACAGAATTTGTTGAAGTAGGACTGGGCGGAGACCTGACGGCAAAATACGAAGCTGAAGAGTGGCGTGAGGCTTACCAGGATGGAAAGAAGAAAGTAACTTCCTGCTGTCCGGGATTTGTTAATATGGTCCGGAAACATTATCCTGAGTTAAGTGATGCGGTTTCAACAACAGTTTCTCCTATGTGCGCGGTTTCCCGTATGATAAAGGCAAAGGATCCGGAAGCGGTTACTGTATTTATCGGGCCATGTCTTGCGAAAAAATCGGAGATTGTAGATCAGAAAATTGAAGGCAATGCGGATTATGCACTGACATACAGTGAGATCCGTGCCATGATGCGCGCAAAGGATGTTGCGCTGGAGCCGGTGGAAAATACATATCAGGAAGCTTCTGTATTCGGAAAGAGATTCGGAAATTCCGGCGGTGTGGCAGCTGCAGTACAGGAAAGCTTAAAAGAATCCGGCAATGACATTGATGTGAAAGTGTACAAGGCGAATGGAGCTGCTGAATGTAAGAAAGCGCTTCTTCTTATGAAGGTCGGACGGCTGCCGGAAGACTTTATTGAAGGCATGGCATGTGACGGCGGATGCGTAGGCGGACCCAGCTCTTTCAAAGATCAGATGATGGCAAAGAAATCAAGAGACGCACTGATCAGGGAAGCAGACGACAGGGGCATTTACAAGAACCTGAGCAATTATGACGAGGATTCTTTCTCCATGCACAGATAATAAGGAACAAGAATACGCAGGGCACGCAGTTCTGATGCGGGGCCCTGTTTTTGCGCGAGTACGCCCGGCAGGCGGCCGCCATGCATGAGTGGACATTTGCCGGGCAACGGACAGCGGGCGGTTTTGCCGTGAGCTGCCCGCGGTATCGCGCAGATCGGACAGAGGGAATGGTTTTTCTCTGTCCGATCGTCCGCTTTACAAATATACCCTGCTGTGATATATTATAAAACAGGCTTTTTGAGCGAAAGAGGAGGATTTTTAATATGCAGCCATATGGAGTAAACCAGCTGAGAAAAATGTTTCTGGAGTTCTTTGAGAGCAAGGGACATCTTGCTTTAAAGAGCTTTTCTCTGGTGCCGCACAATGATAAGAGTTTGTTGCTTATCAATTCAGGGATGGCGCCTTTGAAACCATATTTTACAGGGCAGGAGATTCCGCCGAGAAAACGGGTTACTACATGTCAGAAATGTATCCGTACCGGCGATATTGAGAATGTCGGAAAGACAGCCCGTCACGGTACGTTCTTTGAGATGCTTGGCAACTTCTCTTTTGGAGACTATTTCAAAGAAGAGGCAATTCAGTGGACATGGGAGTTCCTGACGGAAGTTGTGGGACTTGATCCGGACCGTCTGTATCCGTCCGTCTATGTGGACGATGATGAGGCGTTTGAAATCTGGAATAAGAAGATCGGTATCCCGGCAGACCGGATTTTCAAATTCGGAAAGGAAGATAATTTCTGGGAGCATGGTTCCGGTCCCTGCGGTCCGTGTTCTGAAGTATACTATGACAGAGGAGAAAAATACGGGTGCGGCAAACCAGGCTGTACAGTGGGGTGCGACTGCGACCGCTACATGGAGATCTGGAATGATGTATTTACTCAGTTCGACAACGATGGGGAAGGGCACTATTCTGAACTGGAACAGAAGAATATTGATACCGGAATGGGGCTGGAGCGTCTGGCAAGTGTTGTTCAGGATGTGGATTCCATCTTTGATGTAGACACGATTAAAGCATTGCGGGATCATGTATGCCGCCTTGCAGGAAAAGATTACGGAAAAGAATACAATGACGACGTGTCCATTCGTGTAATCACAGACCATATCCGTTCCGTAACCTTTATGATTTCCGATGGAATTATGCCTTCCAATGAAGGACGGGGGTATGTGCTCCGCCGTCTGCTGAGAAGGGCCTGCCGCCACGGCAGACTTCTGGGCATTCACAAAGGATTTCTTCCTGAACTTGCAGAGACTGTGATCGAGGGATCAAAAGACGGATACCCGGAACTGGAAGAGAAAAAAGAATTCATCCTCAAGGTAATTTCAAAAGAGGAAGAACAGTTTAATAAGACCATTGATCAGGGGCTGGGCATCCTGTCTGATATGATCGCGGATATGGAGGCAAAAGGAGAGAAAACCTTAAATGGTGAAGATGCCTTCCGTCTTTATGACACATACGGATTCCCCCTGGATCTGACAAAAGAGATTCTGGAGGAGAAAAAGCTGGACGTGGATGAGGAAGGTTTCCATTCATGTATGGAAGTACAGAGAAAGAAAGCCCGCGATGCCCGGGAAGTAACAAACTATATGGGGGCTGACGTAACCGTATATGAGTCCATTGATCCCAGCGTGACAAGCACATTTGTCGGATATGACAACCTGATATATGACTCGGATGTGACCGTTCTTACGACAGAAGAGGAAATTACGGATGCGCTCTCCGAGGGACAGAAGGGAACTATTTTTGTTAAAGAGACACCGTTCTACGCAACAAGTGGCGGCCAGGAGGCAGACACCGGATATATCCGTACTGCAGAAGGAGAATTCAAGGTAGAGGATACAGTGAAACTGCTGGGCGGAAAGATCGGTCATATCGGCGTGATGACGAAAGGCATGATCAAAGCCGGAGATAAAGTTACCCTTGAAGTGGATGCGAAGAAACGCGCGCTTTCCGCAAGAAACCACAGTGCAACTCATCTGCTTCAGAAAGCGCTGCGTACGGTTCTGGGGACTCATGTGGAGCAGGCCGGATCCAGCGTCAATGAAGACAGACTAAGATTTGATTTCACGCACTTTTCCGCCATGACATCAGAAGAACTGAAAAAAGTTGAAAACATGGTAAATGACCAGATTTCAAAAGGTCTGGATGTTATTGTGAAAAACATGCCTATCGAGGAAGCAAAAAAGACCGGCGCCCAGGCACTGTTCGGAGAAAAATACGGCGATATTGTACGTGTTGTCAATATGGGCGGTTTCTCTGTCGAGTTCTGCGGCGGTACGCATGTAAAGAATACATCAGAGATCATGGCTTTCAAGATTATCTCTGAGAGCGGCGTGGCTGCCGGCGTGCGGCGAATTGAGGCTCTGACTTCCGACGGCCTGATGAAGTATTATGCTCAGGTGGAAGAAACGCTGAAAAATGCATCCCATCTTCTGAAAGCAACGCCGGAAAATCTTGCTGACAAGATTACACATATGCTGGCGGAGAATAAAACTCTTCACAGTGAAGTTGAAAGCCTGAAAAATAAAATGGCTCAGGATGCTGCCGGAGATGTGATGGATCAGGTGAAGGAAGTTAAAGGTGTGAAACTGCTTGCGGCTCAGCTGGACGGCATTGATATGAACGGACTGCGTGATCTGGGCGATCAGTTCAAAGCAAAAATGGGCGAAGGTGTGGTTGTCCTCGCTTCCGGAAACGATGGAAAGGTAAGTCTGATGGCAACAGCCACAGACGGCGCAGTGAAGCAGGGCGCACATGCAGGAAACCTGGTGAAAGCGATCGCCGGATGCGTGGGCGGAGGCGGAGGCGGCCGTCCGAACATGGCGCAGGCTGGCGGAAAGAATCCGGCAGGCATCCCGGACGCGCTTGCGAAAGCTGCAGAAGTGCTGGAATCGCAGATCAGATAGCGCGCAGAAAGATAAAAACCAGCGTATTTGCGACGTTTTCCGAGTTTTTAGCCGAAAACAGTTGACGCATGGGAAAAATATGATATAATCTTTGTTAGTGCAATAAAAATACCCGATCAGTCGTATTATGCACAATACAAGGCTGGAGGGGAGGTAAGGTGTGAGACTATGTCAAATGTAATCGTTAAAGAAAACGAGACGTTAGACAGCGCTTTACGCAGATTCAAAAGAAACTGCGCTAAAGCTGGCATTCAGCAGGAAATCCGCAAGAGAGAACACTATGAAAAGCCAAGCGTAAGACGTAAGAAAAAATCTGAAGCTGCTAGAAAACGTAAATATAATTAATA
>DXIU01000046.1 GCA_019112765.1 Candidatus Mediterraneibacter norwichensis
GGTGAAGAATTCTATGCTCAGCTGTATTTACCATGCAGAGGGAAAAGAAGACCCGTGGGCGGTAGTCTGACCGTCGGTTTCATTTGAGTTTTAAGGCTCCGGAATAACGCGGTATCAGCCATGCAGAGAGATATGCATAGCTGATACGCATTCCGGAGCCTTTTATCTTTTGCCGGATATATTACTATATACTTTACATGAGCATCAATATATATTATAATTATTACGAAAATGTTAAATAAATTAAGGAGATATTACATGATAAGCGTGAAAGAGCTTACAAAGATATTCGGTACAAACCGGGCAGTGGATCGGATCTCACTTGATATTCCGGAGGGGATGATGTTTGGCCTGCTTGGGACAAACGGCGCGGGAAAGACGACGCTCCTCCGGCTTCTCTCAGGGATACTGGAGCCGGATTCAGGGGAAATCCTTGTAGATGACAAACCTTTAAGCGCTGCGGCAGAGAAGATATTTTATCTTCCGGATACGCCGTATTATTTTCCGAATGCTTCAATGGAGCAGATGACGAAGTTCTATCAGAGCCAGTATCCCAAAATGGATACAGAGGGAGTAAGCTATATGGCAGAATCTCTGAATCTGGATATGAGGCAGCCTCTGCGGACATTTTCCAAGGGGATGAAGAGACAGGCTTTTCTGATTCTCGCGCTCTGTGCAGGGACGAAATATCTGCTGTGCGACGAGGTGTTTGACGGACTGGATCCGATCGCCGCGGATGTAATGAAGAATCTCTTCCGGCAGGAGATGAAAGAGCGCAGATTTACCGTGGTCGTGGCTTCCCACAAACTGTATGAGCTGGAGGATATCTGTGGAAACATCGCGATCCTGCATAAAGGAGGGCTGGTGACTGCCGGAGATATGCGCATACAGGCAGGAGATATGTGGAAATATCAATGCGCGTTTCGGCCGGACGATGCAGACGATAACCGTACGGATGCCGGAGAGAAGATGGAGGAGATTACGGACAGGCTGACGCGGGAACTTGATATTGTACGCGTCAGTTCAGAAGGCACTTTTCTTACACTGACTGCAAGGGGAGAGAAAGAGAAAATTCTGGCAAAGCTGAATGAGGAGCATCCGTGCGTATTAAATGAAATTCCTATGAGTCTTGAAGAAATCTTTATCGCGGAAATGGAGGTGAAAGGATATGACATCCGCAAAGTGCTTCATTAACTGGATGAAAGAAGCGGGCAGAGGACACCTTGTGGCGGCGCTGGGATGGGGGATGTTTATCCTTTACGGCATCCTTGCCGTGACGAGGCTGAGCTTTGATACACAAAATACATATTTCGGGATCGGGGGCACTGTTCTGGAACTCCGGTGGATCTGCATGGGACTGGGAATCCTTACAGCGTTTATCGAGTACTTTTATCTGTTCAGGCAGAGACAGCAGGACTTTTACTACAGCCTTCCGGTCAGCCGGGAGACTGTATTCTGGAGCCGTTACGTGCACGGCCTTTTTCATATGCTTGTGCCGCTGATCCTTGTTATGGCAGTATGCGGGCTTTATCAGGCAGCCATAGATCCTCAGTTCGGGCCTTATGCCGGGAGTTATACACTGAAGAGCATTCTTGCCTATGGGGCATCGTATCTGATCTTTTATCATTTGGGAATCCTGTGCATCGTAATCTGCGGGAATATCATATCTGCCTTTGCGGTCTGTGCGGCCGGAATACTTTACTTTCCGATATTGACAGGGAATATCTGTATTACGCTTTCGGAAAATTATTTTACTTCATACTATAAGAATCCGCTTCTTGAACGGCTTTACACTGTCCTGTCACCGGAGCGGCTGACAGCAGACCTGACAGGGATGAGTGTGTTCGAAAAGCCTTTCGTGCTTTCCTTTACACCGGAACTGTCTTCTATAGCAGCTGCAGTCCTGTGGATCGGTATCCCTTTTGTACTGTCTGCATTTGCACAGAAAAGGAGAAAGACGGAGCGTACAGGATGGATTTTCGCATTTGCACCGGCGGAGCGTGTGGTACAGATATTGGTATCATTTCTGGCAGGATTGTGGATCTTCAGCTTCCTTTCTGATTTCTCAAAAGATCCGGCTGCCGGCATAGGCAGTCTGATCGGCTGTGCCGCAGGCGGCGTGTGCGCTGCTCTTGTGATACACTGTCTGCTGGAGTATGCGGTGCAGGGCACGGGAGCAAAGCTTTTGCGAAGAAAGTGGCAGCTTGCAGTATCAGCCGCAGCAGTGCTTGCCGCCGGACTGGCATTTCCTGCAGGAGCGTCCGCTTACGATTCTATCTTCCCTGAAAATGCCGAGAGCGTCGGGGTCAGCATAGACGGGATCGGAATGGATTACTGGACGTATGAAGAAGTGTCGGGAAACAGGGAAACATATGAGACAAACGCACAGTTAAGTGAGTACCGGTTAAAAGATGAAGGACGGACGGCAGTGCTCGGATGGCTTCAGGAGATCATCCGTAATGATCCGGACGGGAATGAAGGCGCAGACGGCGCCCCTTATACACGTGCGAAAGTCTGTTATTATATGCCTGACGGCAGTACACGTTACCGCTCTTATCCTTTAAGCCGGGAGCAGGTCGAAATGTTTGCCGGCGTTTATGAGACAGATGAGTACAGACAGATCGCCTATCCGGCTGTGACACTTGAGGATGTGTCGGGCGACCGCTTTACCTGGGAGGACGGAGTGAAAGATACTGCCCTTCAGATTACGGGTGATCAGAAAGAAGAACTCCTTAACGCATACCGGGAGGATGTATCCGAGTTGCGGATGGAACAGCTCGAAGAAGCGCTCCCGTGCGGATATGTGAGGGTCAAATCTTCTAAGAACGGCGAGATTACGGATATGTTTGTCTATCCGTTTTTTGAGCGCACGTGTAATCTTCTTGGCGAATATGGTATCGACACGGAAAAGAAATTAGGGGACTATGAGGTTGAGTCTATACAGGAGATGGAAACTCTTCCTGCAGCCGGCACAGATGGATTGTCATCAGGCGGCACGCATATGAATTATTATGAACAGGCGGATGAAATTGAGACATTTAAGAAGAAACTGATACCGGATGAACTGGATATACAGCCGTTGCTTTATCCTCTGGATCATTCGTCAGACATCGACGCTTCCGTGGTCGATGATGAGACAAATTCGATCATCCATGTAAGCTGTGTGCAGCGTGAAGACATATAACGTACAACGAGACAGGATTATTTCAGGAAAAAGAGCAGGCGGCTGCTCTTTTTCTATTGGCGACAGGATTCTTCCTTTTTCTTGCTGTTACAGTGGTATACTGTGGCAAACTTATGAAAAAGGAGGAACATGATGACAAAGAAGAAAAAGATTATTCTTATCACAGTTATATTGTCTGTTATCATTGCAGCAGGGGCTTCTGCCGGTATTTATCTGTATATCAACCGGTTTGATGCAGGGGAATATGTACAGGCGGTTCTGGATACATCCTACAAAAATAAAACAGATCAGTACGTGGAGATTACCGGAATTTCCAAGGAGAAAGCGGAAAAGATATTTGAGGACAATCTGGACGCTACAATGGCGGGCTTTGAAAGTTCTGAGATGCCGGAGGAGATGCTGCCCAAGTACCGGGAACTCTTCGCAGAGATTGCCGGAAAGGTCAGCTATACGATCGGGGAGCCTGAAAAACAGGAGGATGGCACATATACAGTGCCGGTCATTATCAAACCGATCACTCTTTTTACTGATACATATGAGACGTTCCAGACACGGGCTCAGGAGTATGCGCAGGAAGTGACTGACAGTGTGATGAACGGGGGCGAGATGCCGACAGATGAAGAAATGCAGGGGCAGATCTATCAGATCTATTACGATGTACTCAAAGAACGCGTGGACTCCGGGATGCTGTACGGCGGAGCAAGAAATGCGGCACTGCATGTCACAAAGGAGGGCAGCAGGGAATTTACGATCGATCAGGGAGATATGGATAAGCTGGATTCCATGCTGATCGAGAGTGTGGATAACGGGAAGGAAGAGACGGCAGAAGGGCAGGAGCAGACTGGTGAGGATGCAAACACAGAGGAGAATGCTGAAAAATAAATAGATATGACAGTGTTGTTAAGGAGTATTAAAAAATATCCCCTGCAGGTTCAGTTAAACCTGCGGGGGAGTCCTTTTGCTGGAGTACTGTTTTATGCTTTTAGGAAGACTTTAGGGGATCTTTGCCTTTAAGACATCGACATCTTCTTTCAAATCGAGTACAAGTTTCAGTACAACAGACATATTTTCGTCGTCTGCTTTTTTGATCCTGTAATACTGTTCCAGGACGTCAATCCTCTTGTCCTGTTTGTCCAGTCGGTTTTCTACCATTTCCTGAACCCGGTCTATCTCCTCAAGGACAGAATTTTCTACTGAGCGGATCTCGTTGCGCAATTCCTGTTTCGTATCGCGGAGCTCTTGCTTGAGTCCAGTCATATCCTGCTTCATGCTGCCGAATTCCTGCTTAAGCCCGGCCATATCCTGTTTCATGCCGCCGAATTCCTGTTTGAGTTCGGCCATGTCCTGTTTCATGCCGCCGAATTCCTGCTTAAGTCCGGCCATGTCCTGTTTCATGCCGCCGAATTCCTGCTTAAGCCCGGCTATATCCTGTTTCATAACGCCGAATTCCTGTTTGAGTCCGGCCATATCCTGTTTCATAACGCCGAATTCCTGCTTAAGCCCGGCCATGTCCTGTTTCATGCCGCCGAATTCCTGTTTGAGTCCAGCTAAGTCGTGCTTTATCGGCTGTAATTCTGAACTTAATTTCCTGTCTAATAATTCAGATATAGCCGATAGCATTTGGTTGTTGTCTTCTGTCATACTGTCAACTCCTTCCTCCCCTTGATCCTCGCCGGTGGAATTACTTTAGCATTTAACCGGGAGAATGTCTATTGACATTTCATACAAAACAGGTTTTCGGAAAGTTTATTCTCACCCGTATCATTCCGTCTTCATACTCAGCCGAAATTTCCCCGCCCATCTGCTCGGTCAGCACTTTTGCGATAGAGAGCCCGAGTCCGGTCGATTCTGCTGAGGCAGTCTCCACAGTGTAGAAACGGTCAAAGAGACGGCCTGCCTTGATTTCGTCAAGCTGAGATGCATGATTGGCGAATATAATTTCGCCATCTTCACTCAGTGTAATGACAAGATCTCCGTCACTGTATTTGACCGCATTATTGATAATATTTTCGAAGACACGGGAGAGGGCACTGCGGTTAAGCATCCGGTTTATTTTCTGCTCCGGCATGGTTATTTCAGGCGTGATATGCTTCTGTTTCAGAGAGGCATAAAGGGCCGAGATGCTGTCCTCCAGACAACGGTTGAGGATTACCGGCTCATCAGGGGTTCCGCCTGATACAGTAGTAAATACCGAATAGCGGAACAGTTCTTCCGTGAGCTGGCGCATATTTTCTGTGCGTCCCCGGATAATCTTCAGATAACGGCTGACTGCTTCGGACGTTTCTTCCCGGTCGAGAAGATCCAGATAACCGCAGATGGCAGTCAGAGGTGTGCGCAGATCATGGGAAATATTGGTGACTGCAATTTTCAGATCCTTATCACCCTGCTGACAGCGGCGACGGTCATCCTGAAGCAGCAGAAGTTCCCTGTTGATGCTGTCGGCCAGTTTTCTCATATGCCGGTCGCGGCTGGAAATATCGATCAGGGTGTTGGTATCTGACCTTACCCGGTCGGCAAAGGCGTCAGCAATTTCGTCTGCTGATTTTTTCAGCAGACAGATCTTGATGATCAGTATGAGAATGATGAGTGTCAGTATGCTGATCAGGCAGCAAAGCCAGAATACCATGTTAAGTCCTCCATTGCAGACAGTCTGCAGCCTTTACTGTTACGTGTAAACTGTCTATTTTATATCTTTCTTCTTGAATACAAACATTCCGACTCCGGTAGATACGATAATGATGCTTGCGGAGTAAGCGGCGAGCAGTCCGGGAGATTGCGCCGTTCCGCCGGCCTGTGTGATATTGACTGCCTGACCTGTGGGGAGGAAATCGTTGAAAAACTGGTATATTTCCCGTTCTGTTCCACGCAGATAGGAGGGATTCGGTACGTCATCAGCCATCTCAACCTTTCCGGTTTCTGTATTTAATCCAAAACCGGGATAAACTTCAGGCTGGCTCAGCCTGCTCGTAATATAAAGTGAAATAACGAGCAGACAGAAGGCAGTCAGGATATTGATAATGGCCGTCAGAGCTTTATTCTGACATAACATCGCAGTAAGGGCGCAAAGAGCGGTGAAAGCGATAGACATAACAAAACTGCATAAAACCAGTATCACGGTGCTTTCCAGAATGCCTGTATCGATTGTATAGAGAGGCAGTCCGGCGACAATTACACCTATAATATAGCTGATGCAGAACCCAAGCCCGGCGGTTGAGCAGACGATAAGGTTAGACAAATAGATACAAGTCCTTGTGTGTCCGATGATCATTTTGTTGCGTATGGTGCCATCACTGTATTCTGTTCCCACAAAAAGGCTGACAAACGCAGGGATAAGGATGGCAATTGTAAGGGCATAGATAAAGAGTACATTTGTGATCTGTGCTTCATAATCTCCGTACTGACGAGTGGAAATGTAATTCATTACCGCCAT
>DXIU01000047.1 GCA_019112765.1 Candidatus Mediterraneibacter norwichensis
TCCCTCATTTCCAGATCCGATTATCCAATCTCCTGGTATCCAGGTGTTTTCGGACGCCTCTTCACTCACAGTTCCCCGACAAATCCGAAATTACATCATACCCATTCCGCCGGCGCCGCCTGCCGGTACAGCCGGCTGCGGCTCTTTAATTGTAGATACCACAGACTCTGTTGTGAGCAGTGTAGAAGCAACACTTGTCGCGTTCTGCAGAGCGCTTCTTGTAACCTTTGCAGGATCAAGGATTCCGTTCTCTACCATATCTACATACTCTTCTTTGTAAGCATCAAATCCGGTACCCGGCTCTGACTCTCTTACCTTGTTTACAATAACCGCGCCTTCCAGACCTGCATTTGCAGCAATCTGATACAGCGGAGCTTCAAGAGCTTTCAGAATGATTCTTGCACCGGTCTTCTCGTCGCCTTCAAGCTCTTCTGTCATCTTGGCAACTTCTTTTGCAGCATGGATATATGCAGAACCGCCGCCTGCGATAATTCCTTCTTCTACTGCTGCTCTTGTAGCATTCAGAGCATCTTCCATACGCAGTTTTGCTTCTTTCATTTCTGTCTCTGTAGCTGCTCCCACACGGATAACTGCTACGCCGCCAGCCAGTTTGGCAAGTCTTTCCTGCAGTTTTTCTCTGTCGAAATCAGATGTTGTCTCCTCGATCGCTTTCTTAATCTGAGCAATTCTGTCGCTGATCGCGCTCTTATCGCCGCAGCCGTCAACAATCACAGTATTTTCTTTCTGTACCTTAACAGATTTTGCGCGTCCCAGCTGCTCCATTGTTGTTTCTTTCAGATCAAGTCCAAGCTCTTCGGAAATTACCTGGCCGCCTGTCAGAATTGCGATATCCTGAAGCATCTCTTTTCTTCTGTCGCCATACCCCGGTGCCTTAACCGCAACAACGTTGAATGTACCGCGCAGTTTATTTACAATCAAAGTTGTAAGAGCCTCGCCCTCAATATCCTCGGCAATAATAAGAAGTCTTGCGCCTGACTGAACAATCTGCTCAAGAAGCGGAAGAATATCCTGGATATTGGAGATCTTCTTATCTGTGATCAGAATGTACGGATCCTCGAGAACCGCTTCCATTTTCTCCATATCTGTTGCCATGTAAGCGGAAATATATCCGCGGTCAAACTGCATACCTTCTACCAGATCCAGTTCTGTCTGCATTGTCTTGGACTCTTCGATAGTAATAACACCATCATTTGAAACCTTCTCCATTGCATCAGCAACCATCTCGCCTACTGCCTCATCCCCTGAGGAAACCGCGGCTACTCTCGCGATCTGCTCTTTTCCTTTTACCTTGCTGCTCATAGCCTGTATAGCCTCGACAGCCTTGTCTGTTGCTTTCTTCATACCCTTTCTCAGGACAATCGGGTTTGCTCCGGCTTCCAGGTTCTTCATTCCCTCGTGAACCATAGCCTGCGCAAGAACTGTAGCTGTTGTTGTACCATCTCCGGCAACATCATTTGTCTTGGATGCAACTTCTCTGATCAGCTGTGCGCCCATGTTCTCAAAGCCGTCCTCCAGCTCGATCTCTTTTGCAATTGTAACACCGTCATTTGTGATCAGCGGTGCTCCGAAAGATTTATCAAGAACAACATTTCTTCCTTTCGGTCCAAGTGTTACTTTTACTGTATCTGCCAGTTTATTTACACCTTTTTCCAGTGCTGTTCTGGCTTCAGCTCCATATTTAATTTCCTTTGCCATGTCAATACATCTCCTTATATTCTATATTTAATCTGGCTGCTTCTGCTGCAGCGCTGTCTGCCCCGTACATTTTACAATCAGGCCGGGCAGGCCGCCCCGTTGTCCGGCGGTTATTCTTCTACGATTGCCAGGATATCATTCTGCTTTACAATGATATACTCTTCTCCGTCCAGCTCAACATCTGTTCCTGCATATTTGGAGTAGATTACCTTGTCGCCGGTCTTTACCTGCATTACAACTTCTTTTCCATCTATATTTCCGCCAGGTCCTACAGCAATAACTTCTGCCTCCTGCGGTTTCTCTTTTGCCTGTCCCGGAAGAACAATTCCGGATTTCGTAGTCTCTTCTGCTTCTAACTGTCTTAAAACAATTTTGTCACCTAATGGTACTAACTTCATTGTAATTCCTCCTTGATTTTTGCTTATTAGCACTCATTTCGCCTGAGTGCTAACCCCATGAATATAAAATAGCACTCTGCTGATGATTTGTCAACACAGTTTACAAGGTTTTTATAAATTCAGAAAACGGCAGGAAAGAGGAGAAACCTTTTCCCTGCCGTTTTCTGATTTATCAGACTAAAATTAATAAAGCGTGCCCTCTCAGGCACGCTTCGTCATTTTACTTCCTTCATATACATTATAGAATCCGTTTTCAATCCTGAATTTCAGAAGATTTGTATCCTCACAGCGGTATCTTTCTTTTACAACACCAGTACAGTAGAGCAGCTCTGTTCTTGTGGAGATATAACATCTGTACCTGGCGTCCAGAGAAATCGCCGTCAGATCGTCTTCTTTTAATTCGAGATAAATATAATCCTCTTCCAGATCGTATTTATGTACCCTGCACTTTCGCGTATTGTCATCAAAAATACCGTCTGCGGATATTATCTTTTCCATCTGCAGGTCAACAGGATTTCCTTCATACATCGCAAATCCCTCCTGCTAATTCCGTTCTTTTTTTATCTTCTCAAGTTCTGTGAAAACATAGTCATTCAGAACCTTGATATAAGTTCCTTTCATGCCGGAAGATCTGGACTCAATTACGCCCGCGCTTTCAAACTTCCGAAGAGCATTGACGATAACAGAACGGGTAATTCCCACACGGTCAGCAACCTTGCTGGCAACCAGAATACCTTCCGTTCCGCCCAACTCATCAAAAATGTGTATAATCGCCTCAAGTTCAGAGAATGAAAGTGTGCTGATCGCTGACTGAACAATATGCTCCTTTCTTGTCTCTTCCGCACTCTCCTCGTTTACAGATCTGAGCATTTCCAGCCCCACTACCGCTGTTCCATACTCACTGAGAATAATATCATCAATAGAGTAAGACGAATTCTGTTTATAGATAAACAAAGTACCCAGCCGTTCTCCGGCTATATCTATGGGAGTAATAATCGCCTGGCATCCCTCCACAGCTTCCGGTGAAAACCCAAGTGTCTCAAGGTTAACGTTTTCTTTTGTAGAAAGGATGCTTAAGAGACGTTCATTGAGCATCTTGTCAATATGAGATCCCACCGATTCTGTAATAAGTTCATGTATCTCTCTCACATCACTGCACTTGCCCACGCCAAGTATCTTTCCCTTTTTGCTGACCACCAGAACATTTGAATCCAGAATTTCCATAAGGACAGCACAGATATCGTTAAAAACGACTTTACTGGAATTATTATTGTGCAGCAGTTTGTTGATTTTCCTGGTTTTATCCAATAGTTGTACGCTCATTATTTCCTCCGCATCTTATTTTTTTACTACGCCAATTGTATACACAAATTCTGATAAATTAATAGATGAATTTATATTATCATACAATTTAGAAAATATCAATGCAATTCAATTATTCTTTTTCACTCTTTTCCCGGTTCAGTTTTGTAACATATCCGCATGTTTCATCCGCACACACCAGTTTGCTTCCCTTTTCAAGCATATAGCCTCCGCACTCCGGGCATTTTTCTTTCGACGGTTTCTGCCAGGACATAAAATCACATTCCGGATTATTCTCACATCCATAATACCGTCTTCCTTTTTTTGTCATGCGGATGACTACATCTCTGCCGCATTTCGGACAGGGCACACCAATCTTTTCGAGATACGGCTTCGTATTTCTGCATTCGGGGAAGCCGGGGCATGCAAGGAATTTTCCGTGCGGGCCATACTTAATGACCATATTTCGTCCGCACTCCTCACAGATTACATCTGTTACTTCATCTTCTATAGTAACACTTTCCAGTTCCTTCTCTGCTTTATCCACCGCTTCTTTCAGATCCGGATAGAAGTTGCGGATCACTTCCTTCCACGGGACCTTTCCTTCTTCAACCATATCCAGAAGCCCTTCCATATTGGCTGTAAAATTAGCATCAACAATACTCGGGAACGACTGCTTCATCATATTATTGACCACTTCGCCGATTTCCGTCATATAGAGATTTCTGCCCTCTTTTGTCACATATCTGCGGCCCAGAATGATAGCTATGGTAGGCGCGTAGGTACTGGGGCGTCCGATGCCCAGTTCTTCCATTGTCTTTACAAGAGTTGCCTCTGTATAGTGAGCCGGCGGCTGTGTAAAATGCTGTTTCGTATCAAAGGACTCTCGTGAAAGAAGCGAATCCATACTCAGGTGGCCTACAAGCACATTGCTCTCCTCTTTTTCTTCATCCGCTTCCGTATACACACTGCGGAATCCGTCAAAAAGCTGCCGGGATGTAGCGACCGAAAACGTATACTGGTCAGCGCCTATTTTTACAGCTGTCGTCTCATATCGGGCCGGCTGCATGCGGCTGGCAGTAAATCTTCTCCAGATCAGCTGATACAGACGGAACTGATCCCTTGTAAGAGAATCTTTCAGAGACGCAGGTGTTCTGGTGATATCTGTAGGACGGATGGCTTCGTGCGCGTCCTGAACATTTTTCCCGTTTTCCTTTGCGGCACTTTTCGGCGCTGCATACTCGCTGCCATAGACAGAGGAAATGTATTCCCTTGCCGACTGATCCGCCTCATCGGCAACCCGTGTGGAATCGGTACGAAGATACGTGATAACACCCACGGTTCCGTTTCCCTTTATGTCAATTCCTTCATAAAGCTGCTGGGCGATCCGCATCGTCTTCTGTGTTCCGAAATTCAGCGCCTTTGCAGCCTCCTGCTGCATAGTACTTGTGGTAAAAGGAAGGGGCGCTTTACGGATCCTTTCCGTCGTCTTAATATCCGTTATCTTAAAGTCTGCTTTTTCTACAGTCCGGAGGATCTCATCCATTTCTTCCCTGGAATGTATGGTCATCTTTTTGCTGCCTGTTCCGTAAAACCTGGCTGTAAGCGGCCTTTTCTCCCCTTTTACATTCAGAACCGCATCCAGGGTCCAGTATTCTTCCGGGATAAATGCATTGATTTCATCTTCCCGGTCCGCGACAAGACGAAGCGCCACTGACTGGACTCTTCCGGCGCTCAGGCCTCTCTTGACTTTTGCCCATAAAAGAGGACTGATCAGATAGCCTACCATACGGTCAAGAACACGTCTGGCCTGCTGAGCGTCTACAAGCCCCATATCAATATCACGGGGATTTTTCAGAGATGCCTTTACAGCATTTTTGGTGATCTCGTTAAATGTAATCCTGCGCATTTTCTTTTCATCCAGCTTCAGTGCCGCAGCAAGATGCCAGGAAATTGCCTCTCCTTCCCGGTCCGGGTCTGTCGCAAGATATACCTTATCTGCTTTTTTTACTTCTTTTCTCAGACCGGCGAGAATATCTCCTTTCCCGCGGATTGTAATATACTTCGGTTCGTAATCATTTTCGATATCAATTCCAAATGTACTTTTCGGCAGATCACGCACATGTCCCTGGGACGCGGCGACTGTATAACTGCTTCCCAGAAATTTTTTGATCGTCTTTACTTTTGCAGGAGACTCCACAATAACAAGATAGTGTGCCATAAAACCATACTCCTTCACCCGGCTCTTTTGCTGCCGTATATTTTTTTATCAGCAGCGGCATCCCTTTTCCGCCGCCACATAATTATTTTTCGATATTTCTCTTGCATACCCCTGCAGTTCCAGTGAAACAAGAAGCCCCACAAGTTCCCTGGGGCTCAGCTTTGTCTCTTCTGCAATCTGCTCAATATTCTTCGGATACAAACCGAGACAACTATACACCAATTTTTCCGGAGTTTCAAGAACTTTTTTATTTTTCGCCTTCCCGTCAGAAACGCTGCAGCTATCTATTCCCCATTCTTTCAGCAGCATTTCCGGACTTGTCATAAGACCGGCTCCCTGCTGAATCAGATAGTTGCATCCTCTGCTCATACTGCTGTTAACCGGCCCCGGCAGCGCATAAATATCCCTGCCCTGTTCCAGAGCCATATCTACTGTAATCAGGGACCCGCTCTTTTCTCCCGCCTCTATTACAAGCACAGCATCCGAAAGGCCGCTGATGATCCGGTTGCGCGTCGGGAAGTGCCAGGAAAGCGGCGGCGTACCGGGCGGATACTCGGACAGGATTCCTCCGCCCTGCTCGAGAATATCCATATATAACCCGATATGCTCTCTCGGATAACAGACATCCGGTCCGGACCCCAGTACAGCAAATGTTTTTCCATTTCCCATCAGGGCTCCCCTCTGTCCCATACCGTCGATTCCTCTTGCCAGGCCGCTGATAACCTCAATCCCGTACTGCGCCAGCACTTTTCCAAACTCCACCGCATATTTCTCTCCATAAGGCGTACATCTTCTGGAGCCTACAATTGCCGCTTTTCTGGACGCCGGATCCGGAAGATTTCCTTTTACATAAAGCGCATATGGAAAATCAGACAGCTCCAGAAGCCTCTGCGGATATGCTTCGGAAAACCAGGGAATAAACCGGATTCCCTTTTCCGCCGCCTCCGCGCGCCTGTTTCCGATCCTCTGTCTTCCCGCAGACTTCAGAGCCTGCCGCTCCTTTTCCGAAAGGAAATCCAGGCCGGCCAGCTGTGTTTCTTCTATATAATAAACCGCCCGTCCTGTCTTCATGCGTTCTCTGAGGAGATATTTCTTTTTTGATGAAATTCCCTGAATCCCCGCAAGCCAGTATTCATATTCCATCTCTTCCTCTGTCAGCGGCAGATTTTTCCGTGCTGTATTTCTTTGTACATCTGTTCGTTTCATCTCTGTCACCTCCCCCAGTATTTTGCATCCGCCGTCCGATATCCGAGCGCTTCTTTCAAATGAATCGTCCGGATACGCTCCTCTCCTTCAAGATCCGCGATGGTCCGTGCTGTCCTGATAATCTTATGATATGCTCTGGCAGTAAGTTTCATTGCAGAAAATGCCTGTTCCATCAATTCCTGTTCCTTTGCGCCAAGTATACAGTATTTTTTTATATCATTTATGTCCAGCCCTGCGTTTGTTCTTATTCCCGTTCCCCTGTATCTCTCCTTCTGCCGCTCTCTTGTCCGGCATATCCGTTTTCTGATTTCCGCGGAAGACTCCTCCTTCCTGCGTCCGGTCAGATCTTCATAACCGATCCGCGGCGCCTCAGTGCAAAGATCTATCCTGTCCAGGAAAGGCATACTTACTTTCCCCAGATAGGCACGGATCTGGGCAGGCGTACATTTGCAGCGCTCCATATCCGGGTAACATCCGCAGGGGCAGGGATTCATCGCGGCAACAAGTATAAAATCTGCCGGGAAACAATATTTCCCATATGCTCTTGATATTTCTATTGTCCGGTTCTCCAGCGGCTGCCGCAGCAGCTCCAGTATCTCTTTTCTGTATTCTGTCAGTTCATCCAGAAAAAGCACACCGCCGTGAGCCAGACTGATCTCTCCCGGGCGGGGCACGATTCCGCCTCCGATCAGCGCCGCTTTTGTAACTGTATGATGAACTTCCCGGAAAGGCCGCTGCGTAATCATAGGAGAATCCGCCTGCAGCATATCCATTACACTGTAGATTTTTGTAATCTCCAGACTTTCCTCCCGCTCCATCGGCGGAAGAATACCTGCTATGGCCCTGGCTGTCATGGATTTTCCGCTTCCCGGCGGGCCGATAAGAAGAAGATTATGACCGCCTGCCACGGCAATTTCCGCGGCCCGTTTCACTGTCTCCTGCCCCTGTATATCCCCGAAATCCACTTCCGCTCTTTGTTCTTTAAATACGCCTTCCGATGCGGCAGACGGAATTTTTATTCTGCCCTTCAGGTACTCTACCGCCTCCCGTAAATCTGATACTCCTACAACCTCCACATTATCGATCAGTGCCCCCTCCGACGCATTTTCCCGGGGCACAATACAGCAGCGCACTCCCCGTATGCCGGCCTCCATAACGATCGGAAGGATTCCCGGCACTTTCCGGACTTTTCCGTCCAGTCCCAGCTCTCCTACGAGGAGACAGGATCTGAGCCTCCCCGGATTCACGATTCCCAGCGAGATTAAAACAGACACTGCTATTGGAAGATCAAAAGAAGCCCCTCTCTTCCGGAGAGCTGCCGGAGAAAGATTAATTACAGTTCTTTTCGGCGGGTAGTCAAATCCGGCATTCCTGATAGCAGTCCGGACCCGTTCTCCTGCCTCTTTTACCTCTGATGAAAGATAGCCCACCATATGAAAAACGGGCAGGCCGTTGGATACATCTGCTTCCACATCGACAAACTCTGCTGACAGTCCCTCGATGGCCGCAGACAGTACTGTGCTGAAGCTCATCTGCACACTCCTTTCCATGAGCTTCCTGTCATCCTGTAAACACCACAATGATTCTCAGTACCTCTTCTGTACTTTCGTCAGCCTGTCCGGAAACAGTACGGACAAATAACAACATGGCATCTGAAAACTTGGCTGATTCAGCCGGAAATGATTGCCGGAGCAGAACGCTCCGGAAATGTAAATTCATCATATACCTGACATACTTTTTCTGTCAACCTTTTCTTTCATCTTTTCTGTTTTTCGAAGCGGCATACCTGACATACATTCTGCATTTCTGATACAGGATTCTCCTGCGGCCAGTCCCTACTGCCGGTTGGAAAAGCACAATTTCTGTCATTCCGACATACATTATATCAAATGCGCTAAGAGGTGTCGTCTTGAAATCATTTCCCGCTCCGCTATCTCCCTCGGAAGAAAAATATTATATTCAGAAATATACAGAAGGAGACCTCGAGGCAAAACATATCCTGATCGAACACAATCTGCGTCTTGTCGCGCATGTTATTAAAAAATATCAGAATCTGGAAGAAGACCCGGAAGATCTGATTTCTATAGGTACCATCGGACTGATCAAGGCAGTCGTCACCTTTAATCCCGACAAAGGCAACAGGCTGGCCGCTTATGCCTCCCGTTGTGTGGAAAATGAAATCCTGATGTATCTGCGTTCCAGGAAGAAAAACGGCAAGGAAATATCCCTCTACGAACCTATCGGCACGGACCGGGAAGGAAACGAAATCAGACTGTACGATATTATGGAAACCGACGAAGCCGATATTCCGGACAGAATTCATCTCAAGGAAAATATCCAGACGCTTTACGAAAAAGTGGAAAACGAGCTTTCCTCCCGGGAAAAGCTCGTTTTAAAAATGCGGTATGGCCTTTATAACGGTGAAGAATATACGCAGCGGGAAATTGCCAGACAGCTTGGCATTTCCCGTTCTTACGTCTCCCGGATTGAAAAGAGCGCAGTGGAAAAGCTGAGGGGATTTTTCTGACTGCCGGGACAGACAGATTCCACAGAGGCAGAACTTTCCCGGCAGCATAAGAGGTCCGCCCGGAAAAAGACAGCAGGGAAAGCTGATGAATCAGCTTCTTTCCCTGCTGTCTTCCTTTCTACTCCATTCGTCTCCGCCAGCGGTATATTAAGACCGCTCCTGCGATTACTGCCGCAGGCACAATACAGCTAAGCAGAATAATCCATAACCAGAAGTATCCGATATGAATATTTGTCTGCTCCTGGATATTGTTTATATTTCCTGCAGTATCGCTCAGAGAAATTCCTACATTGTGCCACCCTTTTTCCAGGGTAAAAGTCAGTGTATTTTCCTCCGGAGAATATACAAACTCTCTCTCCTCGCCGTTATCGTATATTCTGGTTGCATCCTCATCCAGCAGTTCGCTGATTCCGGTAAGCGTAACTGTCTGCCTCTGGTCTCCGAAATACCAGTGCCAGGACGACAATTCTTCCGGGATCTGACAGGTCGGCGCGGCGCTGTCAATATGGATGGTTCCGAGATCGACTCTGGATCCGTCATTTTTTACTGACAGATGCAGATCTGTATCTGTATCATCATCAAAACTGTCCCTGAAAAAGTCTGATCTCAGGATATAATTGTAAACGCTGAAACCATATATACTGTCATCCTCTGTCACCTGCGCATTCGCCTGCATCTCTTCCGCGTTCATGTCTCTGAGTACAAGATCCACATCTGTTCCGGCTTTCGCCATTACAAGTATCTTCAGGTCCTTAAAGCTGTCCGGCCGCATACTGATCGGAGTTCCGTCTTCATACTGGAATGAATACAGACCTGTCTGTCTCTTTACATTACTGTCCATGATAAAGGCCAGTACGTCCTGTTCAATGACCCTTGCATATGTACTTACATTCAGTTCGCTTCTGTTGCCCGCGGTATCCACCGCAGTCACTTCCAGAGCGTATACTCCGTCTCCGCTGAAATCAGGCACTTTAAATCTTTTTCCTCGTATAATGCCTTCCTGCTGCGTATCCGAGTCCAGATAGACGTTCACCGGTTCCATATCGGGTGCGGCCTCGGAACGGGTATGATCTGCCTTCCAGACAATCAGAGAATACTCCAGCCGCTCAATATTCAGATCGCTGAATTCCAGAGTCGGCGCGGCTTCCTTTGCCCTGTCGTAAGTATAGATATCCAGGAATTCCGTATCATCAGGGCTTACATAAGCCCCGTTTCTTTTTTCGATAACCGGCGCGGTCCTGTCTATTTCAAAAACTTCTGTCGAACGGTGGTCTGAACCATTGCCGGCCAGATCCCTGGGCGTCATTTCGATCCGGTACACAGCCTCTGCGCCCACTTCAAAAGTAAGCGTATGAACATCCCCTTCATCGACCCACTGGCCCGCGCTGACCATACTGCCGGAAGTATCTTCCATTCCCTCCGCGGAATGTGCCGCTCCGGCTTCTTTCGCATAGATGCGCAGTTCCATCAGTTCCGGATCAAAATGATGCTCCGTGACAGAAATAGATACGGTTTTCTCTTCATTAAAGCTGTTTTCCGTCTCCGGATTGGTGAATTGGGCAAAGTTTTCCGTGATGACCGGATCCGTCTTGTCAACGTAGAAAAGATGTTCGTTTCCTCCGCTGTAATGTACTTCCGCTCCGCGGCCTCCGCGGTCCGTTCCATTCATCTCGAAAGTATAATCCCCTTCGTCAAAGACAATTACCGCCGTATACTGATCCACGGCTGTCCTTGAAAAACTTACTCCGGGCACATCGCCGATTTCATTTTCAATCATCGTGTTTATAAGATCCGCGTCAAAGTTGCGTTCTGTCACTGTCACATCCGCGATCCGGTCGGCATTATAATAAAGATCCGTGTCATCGTCGTCCCGGAAACTTACATGAATAACCGGATCTGTCTTATCAACCGTAAAACTTCTGCTGTGCACAGTTCCGGTCCTGTTTCCCGCCCTGTCGGCCGCTGAAACTGACAGTACGATATGATTATCGTCTGAATTATAGTGAAACGTTCTGGACACTTTCGTAACCAGGTTCTGATCTGTCTCTTCCACGATCCAGCCGCCTTCCAGCTGGTCCCCTTCCTGGTATCCCGTGTTGTCCAGCGTTATCGTCTGCTCTGTATCTGTCTTTTCTGAAGTCTGGGACCAGGAGATCTCACGGATTCCGGATACCCTGTCCGTAATGGAAGCCGTAATACTTACGTCTGATACAAACAGCGCATTGCCCTCTTCATCTGTGTACTCCGTCGAATTGCCGTCCGCCAGATCAACGGAAGGCGCATCATAATCTGTAACAAATCCGCGGGGAGTCACTTCACCGGAGCTGTTTCCTGCATTGTCGAAACCGTCCGCGTAAATCTGTCCCTTGAATCCGGAAGGAACGGGGATTTCGGCCGTACCGTCAGTCACAGGCACCGTTCCTGTCAGTTCATCCTGCTGCTCTCCATTTCTGTAAGGAACCAGGCGGTAATCAATTCTGTCCATCCCGGATACCGTATCCGACGCTGTAATTACAACACGAAAGTCTGTTTTGAAATAATAACCATATTCCAGATAGTCAATATATTCCGATGTCTCTTTCGTACCGTCAGCCGATTCAGGGACAAATTCATACTTTTCAATTTCAGGCGGAGTCCGGTCCAGTACAATCTGTTCCGACTCATATGTTTTCATCACATTGCCTGACCGGTCCGTGTATGTGATCCGGATAGTATAGGTTCCCTCTTCTGACAGTCTGATGTGTCCGGTCCATTCATCGCCTTCACTGCTCCAGTCCTCAATGGCGTATTCCGAATCATTGACAAAGACTTTTACGTCCTCCGCATAGAAATTTGCTTCTGTAACCGTCACCTCTGCCTGTATGCCGTCCTGGCAGGTATGATCATAGTACAGTACCGAATCTGTATTTTCCTGATTGGCGTATTCCGCCCTGTCACCGGTATACAGCTCCATGGTCTGCCGGTCCCGTATCTGCTGGGGCTCCGGATATCTGACCGTGCGGACCGGCGCAATGGTATCCACAACTACCACATGCCCGTTCTCTGTCTCAATCGTGCTTCCGTCTTCCTGTTTTACGGTTCCGTTGCTGTCGTGGACCTCGCTGGTATTTCCGGCCTTATCCGTCACTGTAAAACTGATACTGCCCCGATACTGTTTAAACAGGCTGCCGGTAAGTACGAAAGACGCCTCCGCCTTCTTTTCTCCATCCTGATAAATGAAGTCCCCGTCCGTACAGCTGATAACCCCGCTCTCTCTGTCTTTGTTCAAAGTTGTGCTCGTACCGTCCTCCTGCTCATAAGTCCAGCTGAAGCGATCAATGCCGGAAATATCATCCTCAGCGGAAAGCGTAACAGTAACAGACGGATTATAGAAGCCCAGTGACAGATTTTCCATAACTGAACTGACCGGTTCTGTTTCATATGTGATTTTAAGGCTGCCGGGCGCTTCCTGATCGATTATAAACGGCTCGTCTTCCTCATAGCTTCCGCTGTTTCCCGCCAGATCCATACACTTCAGCGTGAAATCATATTCAGCGTCCGTATCAAATACAAGAACATTCTCCGCTGTATATGTCCCGTTTTCCTCTTTCCACTCTGCTTCCCTGAGAGCGTTCGTCATTTCCTCCTTAAGGCTGTTTTCCTCCGGCAGCGCGGCGCCGTTTACATCCGCCGCGGAGAAATCGGTAAATTCCAGTTCATCCGGATTGAAGTTCGCCTCTTTCACTGACACGGAAGCTCTTCTTACCTGTCTGAAACCTGTCGTGTCTTCCGTCAGTTTATCCGGTACGGCCGGTGTATAAACGGCCGAAATAACTGGATCCTCTGTGTCAAGGATATGTCTGCAGGACGTATAATCACTGCTGACAGCCGCCCCGGCATACTCATTGCTGAAAATCGTATATCCTTCCGCCTGAACAGACAGGATATTCGCCGCCTCCGGGTCCAGCTGCACCGTCCCCGTATATAGTCCTGTCTGAGGATCATATTCCGCTGTAAATTCTTCGGCCGAAGAATTTTTATACAAGGCGAATCCCTCTGCCGCGGCAATGTCGTCCGATGCAGTCAATGAGACTGTTGCCTGGGATGTCCGGTAAAAGTATTCCGAGTCCGCATCGCACTGGCCGCTGCTGATCTCTGCTCCCGTTTTATCTGTAATCCGGTCCGCCGCCGGGTAGGATATCTCTATAAACTGATTTCCCGCTTCTGTATTTTCCTGTGTATTTCCGGCAGCATCCACAGCCTCGATCCTGCGGACGCTCTTCCATTCTTCCGCCGTCAGATCTGCGATAAAATCTCCCTGGCGGTTTTTCTCAACAGTGTGTTCCTGATTGTCCGCGTCATACCATAGAACAGAAGCGACTCCCGCTGTATTATCCTCCGCCGTAAACTGGATTTCGTATGCTCCTGTATCCCTGTCGAACTTGTCGGAAGACGGCTGCGACATTCCCACATCTGTGGGTGCTGACAAATCCTGCTGATACCGGAAAGACACCGTATTGGTTTCTTCCCCTGTCCGGGAATTCTTCAGCTTAATATTGAATTTTCCTTCCGCAGTCTCTTCACTGATCTCCACCTTATCCGTCCAGGCTTTGCCATCCCAGATCTGATCAAACTCTCCGGCAGGAGCAGGCCTGACTGTCAGCTTGTTTTTCTGATTGTACCAGCCCGTATCAGGATCCGGTTCACTGACAATATAGTCTGTGTCTTCTTCCGGAGTTGCCTTTCCATATATAACCTCGTTTGATTCCGCATCTGTATAATATCTGTCATCATCGCTGATATACCTTACATATATGCTGTGTCTCTCATCCGTTCCGATGGGCACGGATGAAAGGGTTGCTCTGCCGTCAGACAGGGGCTCTGTTCCTGCCCGTTCGCCGTCCACGGAAAACACTGCTCTTCCCTCCGGCGCAGGCGCCCCTTCGTTATCCGGGTGAGACACAGTCACGGTAATATCTGCACGAGGCCGGGACCCGCCTTTTTTCCGGACATTAACCGACACCTCCGGATCTGCCGGCGAAACACGCAGGTCGGCAGACAGTCTCACGATGTCAGAAAGTTCTGTCTCAACTGTACAGAAGTACTCGCCTTCCTCTTCATAGGTCACCGGATCAATGGTCAGAACCGCGGATGTCTCGTCCTTCAGTTCCTCGTCCCCGAAATACCACTGATAATATACAGGCTCATCCCCCGTATAATTTACCTTCATTTCCACCCTGCTGCCGTAAGACGCGTCAATCTCTTCCTCAGCCATACTGCACTCCGGCGATTCTGTGTACAGGGGAAACGGGATCTCCATGTCCTGATCCTCAATCTCAATGGTTCCTTTCTCCGGAACCTCATATTCATTTTCCCCCACATCTATGGTGTACTCATAGGAACTGCCCTCATACAGTCCTTCAAAGGTTACTTTATTTTTGTCCGTCTCTGACGGCCGGATCTCATTTTCCCTGTCATCTTTCAGCAGGATACTGACGCCGGGAACTGGTTCATCCTCCTTATTTGTGAAAATGAATGTCACCGTATGCCGGTCTCCCGGTGCGGCATAGGCCTGCGCAGACGGCTCCAGCAGCGTCAGAAGCATCAGCGCGCTCATCACGGCCGCGGCCGCCCTGTACCCGAAGCTTTTGTACCGGCCGCCGGTCTTTCTGCTCTCTTTCCTCATAGATAATCCCTGCCTCCTCTGAATCATGATATCATCTCAAACTTTCCGGCAAAGGAAACTTTCAGGAATTTCCTTCCTGCCGTCCGCCGGCATCCGGCTGTTCCAGCACATTCCGGAACTGCTCTCCGAACAGGCTTCTTGTTTTCTGCCTTTTATATTTGTGGAAGTACATCAGAAAACCGACAAAAAAGCAGATCACAGCCAGTACGGCGGACAGAATAATGGGCATTGTCACAAACGCCGAATTATATTTCAGATCCAGAGCGCTCTCTATCCTGCCGTATATTCCGGATACGTAACTGATCCCGAAAAGAACAGCCAGCACCGCCGCAATAATAATAAATCCTTTTATAAAAGCAGACAGTACGTATTTCAGAAGCGGAATTCTGTCAAATATTTTTTTCATCATTTTCTCATTCCCCCTTCTCCATCGTAATCGTTCCAAAGAAATCCTGAACTTCCTGCCGGGTTATTCCATAAGACTCGGCAATTGTATTGATGTATTCGTCATTATCAAGAACATTTTTCAGCTTCACCACAGCGCTGCGGAACTCATCGTTATCCTGGTATGCCTGGAGGGTCTCATATCCTTCCAGAATTCCGGTCTTTCCGACTTCTACGTCATAGATAGCCCGGGCCAGGTCATACCCTGTGCTGCCGTCCATATCTCCCAGTGTTATAACAGCCGCGGAGATCTCGCGGAAACTGCGTGTATTCGCGTGTTTCATAATTTCATCAACCCGCTGCGGCAGAGCCTGCGGATCGTTCACCTTCTGAAGCAGGTCTGTAAGCATCCGGGCTTCATACTCTGAAATATCACTTCCGTCATATGTAAACGCGGCGATCTCTTCATATGTACTGTCCATCTGATCCGCCCGCGCGGAATCAATCAGGTCGTCCGCGATTTCCTCCAGCCTGTAAAACTGTGTGTCATTATAACCGGCTGTAAGATCATCCCATTTTCCCATGGCAATGTGGAACGCTGCCGCCCGGTAGATTCCGTAGACAATAAGAGTGATAAGGAAGCAGGAAATCATAACGCCTCCGATCCGGAAGGCATTGCGCACCTTGACATTTTCTTCCTTCACGATGGTGGGCGCGGAATTCTTCGCGTCCTCCAGGTCCTTTTTCAGTTCTGTATAAGAATGATAGTATTTCTTATTGTCAGGATCCGTATAGCCCGGGGTACGTTTCCTTGTACATTTTCTGATGATATTTTCAAGCTTCTTATGATAATACCGGGAAGTACAGGACAAGTCTCTTCCAGTATACAGCTCTTCCTTCAGAAAATATTTCTGATAGAACCCATGGGGATCCCCGGCGAACAGTCTGTTCTTTGTAACCAGTTCAAAAATATTCAGGCATTCCCAGAATGTTGCCCCGAGAGAAAATATATCACTTTCTACTGACATTTTCCCCTTTTCAAATTCTGATGTAAAGGGGAACTCAGAGCCGGCTGATGCCTCTGAATAACACTCCGGCGCGGCATAGCCCAGCGTTCCGTACTGGTACAGACGGTCGATGGTTTCCGGGCGGCTGTAATCCGCTCCGGTCAGATTGCTGTACGCGAAGCGCTGCGCCCTGGTAACCCTGCATGACTTGCCGAAATCGATCAGCACCAGTTCCTTTCCATAGCGGGTAACCATGATATTCTCCGGTTTGATGTCCAGATGAAGCACATATTTCTGTTCCGTAATATACTGCATGATCTCGCAGAGATTGATCATAAAGAGCATGATCTGATCCTGATATTTCAGAATATTTTCATAGCTGTAGCCTGCGGCGGCCGCGTTTTTTTCTTCACTGCTGTAATCTC
The DNA here is from genome assembly GCA_019112765.1 of Candidatus Mediterraneibacter norwichensis. GTDB lineage: Bacteria > Bacillota > Clostridia > Lachnospirales > Lachnospiraceae > Mediterraneibacter > Mediterraneibacter norwichensis. The sequence goes on from DXIU01000047.1 coordinate 16,852, forward strand.
TGTAATTGACGATTCTGGACAGGCCGTTTCCTACAGGCTCTATCCGCCGTAACTTCCAGTATTCCTCCCGGCAGAATTCATCCAGGTTCCACCCGTCGATAAACTCCTCTACTACGCAGAAATATCCCTCATTCGTAATAACGCCGCCGGGGACATAGCTGCATTTCACGCTGAAATCTCCCATATCTTCAATAACGTCGTTTATTTTCACAACCGACCGGCAGTCTTTGAGATCTTCAAATATTTTCCATTCTTCCTCTTTAAATCTGCTTAAACGGTCAACGATCTCTCCGTTCATACGGACAGCTCTCGGCTTGAACTTTAATACACAGGAAAATCTGAGTTCGCCGTCCCGTTTAATCTCCAGGCCCTTGTAAACAATACTTTCGGTGCCCACAGCAATAAAGCCGTCCTGATTGATGCCGTATGAAACGTCAATAATGTACTTGTGCGCCGCACTGATTAATTCATTGCTCATCTGAATCCGTATCCTTTCTCTCTGTGTCTTCAAAAAGCCGGCTGAAAATAGACTCACGGGAGCCTCTTTCCAGCACAGACAGCCTGGATATTTTTCTTTTCTGTTTTTCCTGAACGACTACATACCCGTCAGCATCTGCCGCGTTATTCCAGTTTATTCTCATCTTGCCCTCCTCTTTTTTGCTCTACAGACTTTTTAAGATAATGTTCTGATTTTCCGTTTTTGCTTCCCGGAATGCTTCATCATTTCATCAAATATATTTTCACCATCACAGGTAATAAAATAATCAGACAAATTTTTTATTTCCGGACTGATATTCTTTCCCCAGGGTGGTTGTTTACTCAGATCCTCAATATCCCAGATCACTTTATCAGGAGAAAATTTTTCTAATTCCTTCTTTATGACCGACAGCTCTTCTTTTGCGCGGTCCACATCTTTATAAGACAATTCTCCCTGATATAAATCGTTCATCAGACAGGGGAACCTGCTCCCCCACTTCTTTTCTTCCAGATTATAACATATTGTTGAAAAGAAGGCGTGCACAAAATCTCCTGTTCCTATGGGATACCATAAAAAATCTACTTTCAATCCTGCCGGCATAATTCTCACCTCATAAATATTATCCGGATGCTTTATTAATAAATCTTGCCGGAAGTATATATATACACTTTAAATCTGCGTTCTGATCAAGTCCGCAGAATATATTGTCATTTACTTCTATTACAGTCTCGCTTTCCTTCCCGATCTGAATGATTCCTCTTTCTTTGTCGTATTTTAAAAACGGTTTTTCAAAATATTTCTGAGTCTGAGGTATCTTTTTTATCAAATCATACACTGCATTTTGTTTACATGCTGATAAGTCGAAATTATGTAATATATAATCGCCCTTTTTGCATACAGGAAGACGGATATCTTCCTCAGACGCATGCACCAGCGGGAAAAATCCCTGTATGCAGAGCAGCTTCCCTGTCTGTATTTCAAAAACCAATTCCAATGTGTCTATGGCTAATGAAAAAACCGGAACTGTAATATCCTGATTTTCATAATACAAAGTATGGATTGCAAAGTCATATATCATTTCATAATATCCTGTACTCCCGCTAAAAGTTCCTTTCTTTCAGACTGCGTAGACATTTTTCAGTAAATTCTTTTATAGTCCTGTCCTGAAGTTCAGACAAATTCAGGTATTCATCCATAAATTGTTCAGCTCCCAGCGGGAAACATCTGCTGTCCCATCCGCCATCATCAGAATAAATGATTCCATCTGTTAAAGCTGCTATTGCTATTGCTAAAAAACCATAGTATATACTTATAATAGCCGGCTGGTTCATCGTTCTTTTGACATTCCACATATAACCAATTTTCAGGCTTGTCTCTATCTGATTCTTTAACTGACCGGCCTTATCATTTATGCTTATTTCTTCTTTCCAGAATTCCCTGTCTATTTCAGACAACCTTCGAAAAAAAACTAATACTTCGCCTGTATTATTGATAACAAATGACTGATATTCCTTTTCACTTGTTACAAGATACTCCGAATTTAAACTCTTGTTTGTTTCAAATTCCTGTTTTCTATAAGCCAGCGAAATATTAAAATCTATATTTTCCTGTGACAGATAATTTTCCAGAAGTCCCTGTGATATTTTTTTAATTTCTTCACATCCGGGAATATACATATTTGCTGGGAATATGTCGAAACTCATACTCATTATCTTCATCTCACTTTAGCATAGCAGCTTTCACTCTGTTTAAGGACAGATCACGTACGCTCTTTCTGATCTTCAAAGCTTCAGACTAAAATAGTTTATTATAAAAAATATTTTTCTACTTTTTCACAATGTTTTAATGTATTCATTCCCATATATCGCTTACATTGATTCAGAGTATCATGTCCTTCATCTATCAATTGTTCTAATACAGTAAAATCTAAAACCTCATTAATTTTTTTATCTTCACACATTGCCATGTTTTCTATAAATGAAAATAATCTTTTTATTTCAGATGTATTTTTACTTTGCACATTATAAAGAATATAAGGCACAACAACCATACCAAATACTATATGTATGCCATCTGTTTCATCTATCAGATTTTCTTTTTCCTTTATTTTCATAAAAGGAATCCCTTCCGGGAATTCTTCTTTGAAAGCTTTATACAAGTCTGCATATTTCATAAATTAAAGTCCTGCATCATTTGAATGTAAAACCAAGTTCTGAAAGAGATTCCATAAATTCAGCATATCCCTCGCTCTTCTTATCTGCGCCGGAAATATCTCTTTCTGTAATCTGCATATTTTTCTTCATTTTCATATGGTACAAATGTTTCGCCAGTTCTGCTTCCTCTGGAGAAAAATCAGAATACTCTCTTAAATATTCTTCTAATTCGTCAAACGGTCCCAGCAGCCGGCGAATAAACTCACCGCCGTTCTGCTCAAATTCATCTATGCTGTCATCAAATATAAACAGACCTTCTGAATCAAGCCAGAATGCGGTCGTCGCTGCAGGAATAACAACTCCGTCAATCTCAAAAAGCAGGTACTGTAATGCTTCCCTTTCGGCAAGGTGTCTGATACGATCCGGTGCATCCGAAAACAATTCTATTGCCTGAAACTCCGGATACTGCATAAAGCGCGGACTTTCGTTATCTATTCCGGCCCCGGCGATTATCTTTTTACTGAAGTCAAAAGAAATCGTACCCTCAGAGCTCATTTTAAAGCTGTAATTGTCCCCGTCCCATGACTGCTCATAAGAGAAAAAAGGGAATTTCAGATTAGCAACAGCATGTGCCGCAGAAGCAAAAATACACCGTTTATATAATTCCTCAAATGTGAAGTGCAGTTTAGTTCCCATTTGAATCAACACATCTCCTCAGATAACTTTTCTTAAACCCGATCCCGGTCATACTATCATTCTGCTGTTTCCTCAGTGGGTGGATTTCTGTTGAACTCTCCGAGTTCTTCGTCCAGCTTATTGTAATTATCCTTAATATCTTTTATAACGCCGTTGTTAATGCTGTCCAGTATATCAGCGATGCCGCCAATATTGTCCAATATATGATCCGTCTCCTTTTTATAGGCGTCTGCCCCGGCGCCCTTCCATTTGCTCAGCAGATCAGAATTAATTTCTTCAAATCTGGTCTTGATGGCAGCGAATTCCTCAATCGCTTCCTTGCTGTCGCTTTCAAACTGTTCAACTTTCCCGATGTCTGCAGACACAAAATCATCTGACATAACTTTCCCTCCTTTGCCGTTTCATAATATTCACAAATATATTTTATCAATAATCCGTCTTATTTGCATTCCATATTTTTTCTTTTGTTACTATTTTCTCAGGATCGACATTTTCGACGATATATGAATCCATATTATCGCAGCCTGTCATAAGTGACTCCACAGATACATGCCTGGACTTTGTATATATCGTTATTTTGATCATTGTACCAATACCGCTGTTTATATTGACTCTGCGTACCACTTTTGTTATTTCACTGATATTAAAACTATATTCCTTTCCTATTCCCCGCTTTACTGTTATACTGTCCTGACACACAGTGATCCTGAAGCGGTAGCTCCAAAATGCTGCTGCAAGGAACGGACTAAGTAATACAGCAAACACAACAATCCATACCGGACTGCTGTTATCTATCAGATAAAACAGTACAGGAATCAACATCAGAATCAGAAATCCGGCAAGCATGAGTTTGTAATACCATCCTGGCGCGCAGACCTTAAATCTGTTTTTCATAATTATCACTTTCCTTTCTGGTTTTCACATGGCACATTATATAGCCGCACGAATTTTTTCCACAGATTTTCCAAACAAATCACCAAAGAAATTACTGAAAATTCCTACCCACATTTCCGAAATAATTCCATTCCGCAAAGTCTTTAATGAAATGTTCTTACAGGTATTATTTTTAAGTTTTGTGAGAACCATCTTATATGCCGCGGCATAGCTGCCTCTTCCTGAAAGCCTTTTTAATCCGGGGAAAGCCGAGGCAAGAGGTTTAGCCACTATTTCAGACAATTTTTCACATCCTTTACCAAGCAGCCCGGATATTCCTGCTGAAATTAGTGTTTCCCCCCATATTTCCTCATTTGTTTTATTTGAACACCCTGTTAAATTTTTTAAACTTTCTGCGACCAATGTTGACGTCATTCCGTCCATAAAACATGCCAATGTAAGGCTTTGTCCGGGAAACAACATTAAAACACCGCCGATTGCTCCTCCTGCCATTGCCCCAATGTAATCTTGCACGCTGCTCTCCCATTTTCCCGTAACAGCCCAAGATACCAGATCACTGATCAGCTGACCTCCGGCACCGGCAACGGCTCCCACCGCAGCCACTAACCCAACAATCAGCCATCCCCAAGTTGCCGCAGCTATTCCGACTGCAACTGCAGCTATGACGATTACAAGAACAATATTACAAATGGATTCCCAATGTTCCCTGCACCATTCGGACGCATCATCCCAGAACTCCTCCCAGCCGCTTTTCTCCGCATCCGGCTTCAGATAATTGTATTTGTTGTAAAAGTCCTCTTTGCTCTGGTTAATCAATGCCGCTGCGTCTTCGTCTGTCCGCACGACATCCGCCGCAAATTCTTCTGTTTTCCGGCAGAAAGCATCCAGCGATTCTGACTTCCGCTCCTGAAGCTGTGTGGAAGCCTGTACCATTCCGAGCACGTCGTCCAGATCACACACACTTCTTCTGATATTCAGAGCCTTCGACTTCATAGAAAACAGTTCCGACGAATAGGCATCCACGCTTTTCCTGACATCACTTATCAATGACGGCATCTGATTAATTTTCCCGGCATATAATGCAATTGTTGCCATTTATGTACCTCCTCGGCTTAGAAAACTCATATTGAAAATCGTTTCGTAATAATGTACCCGCTCAGGTGTCGTTATCCTGCCGCTGTCTGCCGGACAATGCGTCCTGCTCCAACAGCACTTTCTCTATTTCAGGGATGAATTTCTTTTTCGAAAATTTTTCAGCGTCAAAAGAAATACTGAAATAATTTTCATCTAACCCAATCTCAAAAACACAGTCCCAGACAAACGGATCCTTATTCGCGGCATACAAAAAAGCTTCCTTATTATCTGAACTGACTGTCACCGGATGGTCTGAAAAACAGAAAATAATCCACTCAGGTTTACTTTCAATAATTTTGCTTAAAATATCTTCATTATGCTCCGTCAGACAGTTAATCCATAAATAATCCGTATATATCTCATCGGTCCGTTTCTGATACAGGCCATATTTCCCGCTGTTTCCCTGCATTTCTCTCCACAGGCCGCTGTTATTTTCTGCATAAATAATTTCACCGTAAACATTCTGCATGCCTGTTATCTTCATCAGCTTAATAAGCGTCTGCGCCTTTGGCTTGCTATACCCATAGGAACAGCTTTTCTTATTTTTGATCAATCTCATGCGCCTCCCTGATACTGAGACTGCAGGTATCCGTCAGTTAAAACCGCCTCAATTTGCGATTTAATTTGTTCATATTCATGGTTTGCCCGATATCTTACCTCATAGTTATTATCCCATATATAAAACTCACTCAATCCTCCTCGCGGTGGAAACATACTTTTATATTGCCTCGCCACCACACTGACTAATTCTTCATATCCTATTGTATTATTGGCTAATTCCATTTCAAGATATTGAACTATATTCTTTACGGTTCTCCTGCCATAATTAATATCATTGTCAGGATTTGAAACAATAATATCATACATCTCTTTAAATAATTTTATAAGCTTTATAATAAGCTCTCTTTCATTACTTTTCATAGCTGGTCTCCTGGTATTTTAACGGCGCACTGGATATACCCTTAACTCCGTCTATATTCCATGATTTAGGTACAAATTATAGTTTATATTTATTTTAAGTAATAAATATTGATACTACTTATGTTGCTTCTTGCATCATATTCAGATACAACTTTTCCCCACTTGTATTCTTTTCCATCTTCAATCCCATTTTCCTGTAGAATCGAATCATGTATACCTTTTCTATTTTTTTCTTCATTTTCTTGAAAATCTTTATCACAATTTATTAACGTTACCATATAAATAACTCTATCTTTAAAGAAAAATCCAACTAGAAACTTGTACTTACCTATTTTTTGTGGCTCATCTAAATAAATTATTCTAACACCATCCTGCCCTTTAAAATACGGTGTCCTTTTAAAATCATTAAAAGTAAAACCTGGGAAAAATATTAAACTATCATTTACCTTAAACTCACCATTTTTTATATCTATCATCATATATACCTTGTATGATGTTTATAGAAGCTTAAACATCACATTTCCTTTCTTTTAATCTGGTATCGTGGTTCAATACATTCAGATACTGTGGACTTTTGATGTAACCTTGTAGCCTTGACTACTCTATAGGAGTGTATTGCCGCTACCTTTATCTGAATTGTTTATGTGCTGGATGTTGCCGGGAGTATTTCTTCCGAGTACTTATTTCAATCAAGTCTACGATGATAATCGCTGGTGGATATCACGGTATCAGACTTTAGAAAGGGAGGTACTGCCTCATGATTTACGTTGTTATTGACATTGCCAAACTTAACCATTTTGCCTCAGCTATTTCTTCTGACGGCGAAATACTCATGGAACCGTTTCAATTCTCTAATGACGCTGATGGCTTCCTTATGTTGGTATCCAGACTCGATTCCCTCGAATCTGACAACATCATCGTCGGTCTTGAATCTACGGCACACTATGGCGACAACCTTGTACGATACCTTGTTGCCAGTTCCTTTAATGTGTGTGTACTTAACCCGATCAAGACGTCTTCCATGCGTAAAAACAATATTCGCAAAACGAAGACAGATAAGGTCGACACTTATATCATTGCTAAAACCCTTATGATGCAGGATTCCTACAGGTTTGTCACTTTTTATGACCTTGACCTGATGGATCTCAAACAGCTTGGACGCTTCCGTCAGAAAGCCATTAAGCAGCGGACACGTTTGAAGACTCAGCTGACTTCTTATGTGGATCAGGCATTTCCTGAACTGCAGTATTTCTTCAAATCAGGCCTGCACCATAAGGCCGTTTATGCCCTTTTGAAAGAGGCGCCTTCGCCTCAGGACATTGCTTCCATGCACATGACTCATCTGAGCCATCTCCTTACGACCGCCTCGCATGGTCGCTTCAAAAAGGAGCAGGCAAACGAATTAAGAGTTCTCGCACGGAAGTCTGTCGGTGCTAACGACAGTGCTTTATCTATTCAGATCACTCAAACCATTGCCCAGATTGAGTTACTGGATAGCCAATTAAAAAAGGTTGAAACCGAAATGACTGAGATCATGAAGTTCCACGACTCTGTCATCATGACGATCCCGGGTATCGGTTATATCAACGGCGGGATCATCCTTGGTGAAATCGGTGATATTCACCGGTTTTCCAACCCCAGTAAGCTGCTGGCATTTGCCGGTCTGGATCCATCTGTATACCAGTCCGGAAATTTTCAGGCCAGGCGGACACGGATGTCGAAACGCGGCTCCCGTGTTCTCAGATATGCTCTGATCAACGCAGCTCACAATGTAGTAAAAAACAATGCCACCTTTAAAGCTTACTATGATAAGAAGATGGCAGAGGGCCGGACTCACTACAATGCCCTTGGACATTGTGCCGGCAAACTAGTCAGAGTCATCTGGAAGATGCTGACTGACGAAGTAGAATTTAACCTCGAT
>DXIU01000048.1 GCA_019112765.1 Candidatus Mediterraneibacter norwichensis
GCGTTTAATGGCTGGCAGCTGGTATCAGAGCTGAAAAAAGCGACCGGGCTTCCCGCGGCCACATCATTCAAGCATGTATCACCGGCAGGAGCTGCGGTAGGACTTCCCCTTACTGATACACTTGCGAAGATCTACTGGGTGGACGATCTGGGAGATCTTTCTCCTCTCGCAAGCGCTTATGCAAGAGCCAGAGGCGCAGACAGAATGTCTTCCTTCGGCGATTTTATCGCACTGTCCGATGTGTGTGACGTGGACACGGCCCGTCTGATCAAAAGAGAGGTATCCGACGGTGTGATCGCTCCGGGATATGAGCCGGAAGCGCTGGAACTGCTGAAGCAGAAGAAAAAAGGCAATTATAATGTAATCCAGATCGATCCGGATTATGTGCCGGCAGCTCTGGAGCACAAGGAAGTGTTCGGCATTACTTTTGAGCAGGGAAGAAACGAACTCAATATCGGCAAAGATTTCTTCACGGATATAGTGACTGAAAATAAAGATATGACTGATGAGGCGAAGATGGATCTGGCGGTTGCCATGATCACTCTGAAATATACGCAGTCCAATTCTGTCTGCTATGTAAAAGGCGGACAGGCAATCGGTATCGGTGCAGGACAGCAGTCCCGTATCCACTGTACGCGTCTGGCAGGACAGAAGGCGGACAACTGGTGGCTCAGACAGTGCCCGAAGGTGATGGAACTGCCGTTCAAAGAAGACATCAAGCGCGCGGACAGAGATAATGCCATCGATCTGTACATTGGCGAGGAATATATGGATGTACTTGCGGACGGAGCATGGGAAAATATTTTCACGGAGAAACCGGAAGTATTTACCCGTGAGGAGAAGAGAGCGTGGCTGGACAAGCTGACAGACGTTGCGCTGGGGTCTGATGCCTTCTTCCCGTTTGGCGACAATATTGAGCGTGCGCATAAGAGCGGTGTGAAGTACATTGCCCAGCCCGGCGGATCTGTGAGAGATGACAATGTAATCCAGACCTGCGACAAGTACGGCATGGTAATGGCGTTTACAGGAATCCGCCTGTTCCACCACTGATTCGGAAAAGAGGAACCTGCATGGTTATAGAGACAAGAAGCCCGGAAGAGACCTTTGAGACAGGGAGAAAGCTGGGGGAAAAGGCTGTTCCCGGACAGGTATTTACCCTGATGGGAGATCTTGGAGTGGGCAAGACTGTGTTCACCCAGGGGCTTGCCAGAGGACTGGGAATCCAGGAACCAGTCAGCAGCCCTACATTTACAATCGTCCAGGTGTATGAAGAAGGACGGCTCCCGTTTTACCATTTTGACGTCTACCGGATCGGGGACGTGGAGGAGATGGATGAAGTGGGATATGATGATTATATTATGGGAGACGGGGTGTCCCTGATTGAGTGGGCAGACCTGATCGAAGAGATCCTCCCGGAAAAGCGGACGGAGGTCCGGATAGAAAAAGATCTGGAACAGGGCTTTGATTACAGGAAAATCACAATCAGAGAACTGGGAAGATAATGCGGCGGTGCTGCCGCAGAGAAGGCGGAAAACCGTCTGTCTCTGTGGCAGCGCTTTTGCGCGCAGAGCGCAGGTGCGGGAAAAGACGCCGCGGCCCGCAGAAAGGAATCGGTATGAAAATATTAGCGATAGACAGCTCCGGGCTGACAGCCACTGTGGCGCTGGTGGAGGACGACCGGACAATAGCAGAGTATACGGTGGATTATAAGAAGACCCATTCCCAGACGCTTCTGCCTATGATAAGCGAGATGATGGAAATGGTTGAAATGGATATTGCTTCTGTTGATGCCATAGCGGTGTCGGGCGGCCCGGGATCTTTCACAGGACTGCGGATCGGCTCGGCCACGGCAAAGGGGCTGGGACTTGCGCTGAACAAGCCGCTGGTTCATGTGCCCACAGTAGATGCGCTGGCCTACAGTGTATATGGCTGTCAGGATATTATCTGTCCCATTATGGACGCGCGGAGAAACCAGGTATATACCGGAGTGTATACATTTGCCCCGAAAGATTCCGGAACAGAAGAAAATCCGGTGCGGGAATATGCTTTCCGGGTTCTGAAGATGCAGATGGCAGCGCCGGTGAGCGATCTGATCCGGAGGCTGAATAATTACGGACGCCCGGTTGTATTCCTCGGGGACGGAGTGCCGGTGTACCGGGACATTCTTGTTCAGCACCTGAAGGTCCCCTGCTCCTTTGCGCCGTCCTATATGAACCGGCAGAGAGCTGCTGTGGTAGGCGCTCTGGGACTCCGGTATTATGAGATGGGCAATTACGAGACAGCGGCAGAGCATAAACCTGAATACCTGCGGGTATCTCAGGCGGAACGGGAGAGAGCGGAACGGGAGAAGAATGCAGTGCCTGAGGTCCGGAAGATGACTATGGAAGACGCGGCTGTCACAGCGGAGATGGAACATCAGCTTTTCCCGGATGCATGGAGTGAGAAGTCAGTGCTGGAAACATGGCAGCAGCCGGGAACCATATGTCTTATTGCGGAGAAAGCCGGACGTACAGCCGGATATCTGCTGGCATATACGGCAGCAGGAGAAGCGGAAATCGCCAGAATCGGCGTGGTAAAAGAGCTGCAGAGACAGGGAGCCGCGAAAGCCCTTCTCGCGGCGCTGGAAAAAGAATGCGCGGAACAGGGAATTGCCCGGATCCTTCTTGATGTAAGGGTGAGCAATAAAGCAGCAAGAGCGCTGTACGAATCGGCAGGGTTCAGAGAGGACGGAATCCGGCAGAAATTCTACGGAGATCCGGCAGAGGACGCCATTCTGATGAGTCGTCCTGTAGAAAAGAAGAATGAAAATCCGGAAGGGGTTACCCGATAGAAAGACTGTTTCCTTTTCTGGAAACTGTCCCGCAGTTCCGGCAGAAGTTCCCACTGGGAATTATCCTGTGTTCATGCTATAGTGTGGACGTAGAAAAACGGCGGAAATACCGCGGGACACAGGAGGAAATTGTATGCGCCAGTATCAGAGAAAAGAAACGAAAGAAATAAAAAAAATTATTTGCAATAAATGCGGCAGGGAAATCCCGGCGGTTGACGGATGCCCCAGGGGAGGGGTATTCAGTGTGGATTATACATGGGGATATTTTTCTGAAAAGGATGGAGAAAGGCACAGTTTTGATCTGTGCGAATCCTGTTATGACGAGCTTCTGGCATCTTTTCAGATACCTGCCAGGATTGAAGAATAGAACGAGGGATAGTATGTTAGATGTATGTTTGCTGGGATGCGGGGGCATGATGCCTCTGCCTTACCGCTATCTGACGGCTCTGCTGACCCGGTTTAACGGAAGCAGCCTGCTCATTGACTGCGGGGAAGGCACCCAGATTGCGATGAAAGAAAAAGGGTGGAGCTTTAAGCCGATCGATGTGATCTGCTTTACCCATTATCACGGCGACCATATCAGCGGCCTTCCCGGCCTTCTGCTTACAATGGGAAATGCAGACCGGAGGGAACCGCTGACTATGATCGGCCCCAAGGGACTGGAACGGGTGGTAAACAGCCTGCGGGTAATTGCCCCGGAGCTTCCGTTTCCGGTGATATACCAGGAAATTCAGGGCGCGGAGCAGACGTTTGAGCTGAACGGCTACCGGCTGAAAGCTTTTCGGGTAAATCATAACGTTCTCTGTTACGGGTATACACTGGAGATCGACCGGGCAGGAAAATTTGACGCTGCCAGAGCGAAAGAGCGGGAGATCCCTCTTCCGTACTGGAGCAGGCTGCAGGCAGGAGAGACGATTGAAGCAGACGGGAAAATATTTACTCCGGATATGGTTCTGGGCCCGGCCCGCAAAGGAATCAAACTGACGTATACGACCGATACCAGACCCACAGAGTCTATCCGGAAAAACGCGGAAAAATCAGATCTCTTTATCTGCGAAGGCATGTACGGAGAAAAGGAGAAAGCCGCGAAGGCGGTAGAGTATAAACACATGACATTTTATGAAGCGGCAGCTCTGGCAAGAGACGCTCAGGTACGGGAAATGTGGCTGACGCATTACAGCCCGTCCCTCACCCGGCCGGAGCAGTATATGGATGATGTGCGCAGAATCTTTCCCTCTTCAAAGGCGGGAAAAGACGGAATGACAATGGAGCTGATGTTCGAGGACGGTGAGAAAACGAGATGAAAGAAATCAGAGATATTAATATGCTTGCAATCGAGTCTTCCTGTGATGAAACCGCGGCAGCAGTCGTTCACAACGGCAGGGAAGTGCTGTCCAATATTATTTCATCACAGATTGACCTTCACAAACTGTATGGCGGCGTAGTGCCGGAGATTGCATCCAGAAAACATATAGAAAAGATTAATCAGGTAATCGAAGAAGCGCTGAAAGAGGCGGACGTCACTCTGGATGATATTGACGCTGTGGCGGTGACATATGGACCGGGCCTTGTGGGCGCGCTTCTGGTCGGTGTGGCTGAAGCAAAAGCCATTGCGTATGCGAGAAATCTGCCTCTGGTCGGTGTGCACCATATAGAGGGGCATATTTCAGCGAATTATATTGAGCATCCGGATCTGGAACCGCCCTTTTTATGCCTGGTCGCGTCAGGCGGACACACGCATCTTGTTCTCGTAAGAGATTACGGAAATTATGAGATCCTGGGAAGAACAAGAGATGATGCCGCCGGAGAGGCCTATGACAAAGTGGCAAGAGCTATCGGCCTGGGATATCCCGGCGGCCCGAAAATAGACCGGATCGCGAAGGAAGGAAACCCGGATGCGGTTTCATTTCCAAAAGCGCACATCGAAGGAGCGGAGTATGACTTCAGTTTCAGCGGACTGAAGTCAGCAGTACTTAACTATATCAATGGCTGCAAAATGAAAGGGGAAAGCTATGACCCTGCAGATATTGCGGCCTCATTCCAGAAAGCAGTTGTGGAAGTCCTGGTGGAAAATTCTATGAAGGCGGCAGAAAATTGCGGAATATATAAGTTTGCCATTGCGGGAGGCGTGGCTTCCAATACAGCGCTGCGCGCGGCGATGAAACAGGCATGTGAAGAAAGGCAGATCAGATTCTTTCATCCTTCGCCGGTATACTGTACAGATAATGCGGCAATGATAGGGGCTGCAGGTTATTATGAGTTTCTTGCGGGGACACGGCACGGCTGGGATCTGAATGCGGTGCCGAATCTGAAGCTGGGAGAGAGGTAAGACATTGGAAAAAAAGTATTGTACGGCGATTGTGCTGGCCGGGGGCAGCGGAAAGCGTATGGGTTCCAGAGTGCATAAGCAGTATCTCCTTATGGGAGGAAAACCGGTGCTGTTTTATTCCCTGAAGGCATTTCAGGATTCAGACTATATCGACGAAATTATCCTTGTCACCGGAGCCGGGGAGGAAGAGTACTGCCGGGAGCAGATTCTGGACGCTTACGGAATTACCAAAGTGAGCAGGATTACAGCGGGCGGCGCAGAACGGTATCATTCTGTCTGGAACGGCCTCCAGGCGGCAGATCATGATGGTTATGTCTTTATCCATGACGGGGCCAGACCATTTGTAGATGACGAAATGATCAAAAGAGCCTATAAATGTGTGGAGCAGTACAAAGCCTGTGCAGCAGGCATGCCTGTAAAAGATACAATTAAGATTGTGGATGAGAACGGCTTTGTAAAAGAAACTCCGGACAGAAACACATTATGGATGATACAGACGCCTCAGGTGTTTGATGCATCGCTGATAAAAGAGGCATATTCCAGACTTATGCAGAAAAAAGACAGCGGCGTGACAGATGACGCTATGGTAGTGGAGCAGATGCTGCGTCTGCCGGTAAAGCTTTTTCAGGGTTCATATGAGAATATAAAAATCACAACACCAGGTGATCTGGAAATCGGGGAAGGGCTTCTTAAGACAGACTGTCAGAAACCGCGGCATAAAATATAAAAAATCTATTGACAGACCTTTTGTCAATATGATAGAATAAACACCGTCGCAAAAAGCGGCATTACAATTTAACTCACTGCACAGTGAGACGTGGAGAGGTATCGAAGTGGTCATAACGAGGCGGTCTTGAAAACCGTTTGTCCGAAAGGGCGCGTGGGTTCGAATCCCACCCTCTCCGCTTTGTGGAGAAGTACCCAAGCTGGCCGAAGGGGCTCCCCTGGAAAGGGAGTAGGTCGTTAGTAGCGGCGCGAGGGTTCAAATCCCTCCTTCTCCGTTTGATATTATCCAGAAACTGCTGGAAGCAAACCAGTAGTTTTTCTTTTTCTCATCAGAGAGAAACTGTATGTTCCTGAATGGATTGCAGACTATTTTTTGCATGAAGTGTAAGTTGAATGGTGGATAATATCATGTAAAACTACCATATATAGTAGCGAAATGAAAACTGAGAAAAAAGTTGAAAAAACTGTAAAAAACAGTTGACATATGGCGGCTGAGAGTGGTAGTATATTAAAGCTGACTCGTGAGAGACAGCGAAAACTAAAGAAAAGGAAAAAAGTTCTTGACAAAGCGGAACGGATTTGATAGAATATCAAAGCTGTCGCTTGAGAGAGAACGACAGGAACCTTGATAACTGAACAATAGACAACAACCCTTGAAAATTTCTTTAAAGAGAAAATTTCTAAGAACGTCATTGAACAATGAGGTTCGACTCCGTCGAACGGCTTTCACACTAGATTCGTGAAAGACCTCATCAAGTGTTCAATGCCAAACCACAGTAAAGGGATAGAATTGCTAGT
>DXIU01000049.1 GCA_019112765.1 Candidatus Mediterraneibacter norwichensis
GTCGGATTCCTGCCATCCGGGGATATTTCCGAAAGAGGAAGGCGGTGATATAGATGGATAAGAACCGCTTTTCTTACCATCTGACGAAATATTTCGCTGAATACCTTCCAAAACAGACAGCGGCATCTCCCAATACGATCCGCTCTTATCGTGACACATTTGTACAACTCATGGAATTCTATAAGACAGAATACCGGCTACCTCCCGAAAATCTGGAATACAAAGAATTCAATGCCGAACGGATCGAAAGTTTTCTTGTCTATCTGGAAGAAGTACGCAAAGTCAGTATCAGCACGAGAAACCAGCGTCTGGCCGCAATCCATGCCTTCTTCCGATATCTCCAGTACCGCGACCCTGCCGGATTTGAACAGTGCGCACGGATACTTGCTGTTCCGTTTAAGAAAGCCCCTGTCAAACCGATGAATTACATGAGCGTCGAAGAAGTGCGGCTGCTTTTTTCGATTCCCGACCAGAAGAAAGATGACCAGCTGCGTGATCTGGCGATCCTGGTATTACTTTATGAAACAGGAGCCAGGGTGCAGGAACTGATCGATCTTATCCCTCCAAGCATCCGCTTTTCATCAACGGTTACAGCGGAACTTCATGGAAAGGGAAATAAAACAAGGCTCGTGCCTGTCAATGCGGATGCCGCCGCGATTGTCAGGAATTACATCCGCCGGTGCAGCCGGACAAATGCAGACGAGCCATTGTTTGTAAACCGCAAAGGCGAGAAACTTACCCGTGCAGGAATACAGTACATCATAGATAAGTATGTGTCAACTGCCCGAAGGTTAAGACCGGATATGTTCAGAAACAGAGTAACCAACCACTGTTTTCGCCACAGCAAGGCAATGCATTTATTAGAGGCCGGTGTGAATCTGATATACATTCGTGATCTGCTGGGACATACATCGATAGTCACAACGGAGATCTATGCGAAAACGAATCCAAAGATTAAGGAGGAACAGTTGAAGAAGCATAGCGCATCTGTAGAAACAGTTCATAAATACACTCAAAAACAGAAGGAGGATCTGATCGACTGGTTGAAAAACAACCTGTAAGATGCTAAAATTTATGCAAAGTAAAAGCTGCCGGATTTCCCATAAAACCAGTGGTTCCGGCAGTGACTTTGCATAACTATTAACTTCGCATAACATAACGATTTTTCCAGAGAAATACCGCCTGTTTTTGAAATTTTTAGTAACCGTATGGAATTTACATCATATGGCGGGCTTATATCAGGTCAGAGCAGAGAAGATTTTTTCAGTTGCAGCAGCATGCCGCGAAACAGAGAGCTAATGAGAGTATTCAAAGACGTTGGGCTGGTAGAGCAGCTCGGATCAGGCATGAGCCGTATACTGAAATATTATGACAAAGATATTTTTACAATATCAGATCATTTCATAAAAGTTGTTTTTCCGTTTTCTGATAAAAATACTATTAATGAAATGGGAAAAAATAAAAACAAAGCGGAAAGTGGCGTAATAAATGGCACAATAAATGAGGATGGCACAATAAATGGCATAATAAATGGCACAATAAACGATATTGATGAAGAGAAAAAAATTATTGTCGCTAAAATGTCTGAGAATCCTCATGTTACGATAAAAGCAATGAGCAGCTATACCGGATACAGTGTCCGAAAAGTCAATAGGATTATAAAAGAACTGAAAGAATTTGGAATAGTTGAGAGAAAAGGAGCAAATAAAACAGGATACTGGGAGATTCATAAATAGAAATATAGTGAAAACTTGGGCGAGGCATTTGACATATGACGATAGGCATTATTGAAGACGACCGCCTTTTAAACCAGGCGTTAAATAAATTCCTGACGGACAACAGCTATGACACTGTCTGCGCACATTCCAGAGAGGAAGCCCTTGCCACGGCAGCAGGTCATCCGGATCTGTGGCTCATCGATATCGGACTTCCGGATGGAAACGGACTCGAGTTATACCGGGAACTGTCTGCTGTGAGACAGGTCCCGGCGGTTTTCCTGACAGCCAGAGACGATGAGCGGGATATGCTGCGGGCTTTTGACCTGGGAGCAGATGACTATGTTGTAAAGCCGTTTTCCATGAAGGTGCTGCTGAAACGGATCGAGCGGATCCTGAAAATGAACAGGGAAGGCCGCATGCTTACCTGCGGGGATATCACGCTGTATCCGGAGAAAAAGCAGGTGTTTTCCGGAAATGAAGAAATCTTTCTGACAGCAAAGGAATATCAGCTGCTGGAACTGTTTATGGAAAATCAGGACAAGGTGCTGACAAAAGAGAATATCCTGGACCGGGTCTGGGGGATCGACGGGGCGTTTATCGAAGAAAATACGGTGAGCGTCACCATCAGCAGGCTGAAGAAAAAGCTGGGCGGAGAGCAGTCACATATTAAAAATGTTTTCGGTCTGGGCTACCGTATGGGAGAATAGGGAGATGGACATGACGGTATTGATCGCATTTCTGATCGGAGCCATCACAGGTGGAAGTATCCTGTATATTCGCCAGAGGAAACTGCGCATGGAAGAGCTCGGCAAAGCGGCGGCAATGACGGAGGACATCCTGGCGGACCGGAAACTCTCTGTGTCGTCCCCCGGGGATGAACTCCTGCTGGCGCGGATCGAAAATCAGCTTGTCCGTATCCAGGAGATACTGGACGGCAGGAGAAAAGAGGCGGAGAAAAGCAGGGACGA
>DXIU01000050.1 GCA_019112765.1 Candidatus Mediterraneibacter norwichensis
AAGAGGGCATGTATGTGGCAACTGTTCCGTTCTTCCCGACAGACAAGAGAACATATGACATTGAAGACATTAAACCGGAGCAGAGAGTGATGATGGATCTGTATCCGGAGATCTACAGCTGCATCGGATGCAACGCATGTACAAAGGCATGTACACAGGATCTGAATGTTATGCAGTATATCGCATACGCACAGCGCGGTGATTTCGAGAAGTGTGCGGAAGAGTCCTTTGACTGTATCGGATGCGGATGCTGTTCCGTAAGATGTCCGGCAGGAATCTCCCATCCAATGGTAGGTGTCCTTGCAAGACGTCTGACAGGAAAGTATATCGCACCGGAGTCCAAGCACCTGACAGAGCGTGTGGAAGAGATTCACCATGGCGATTATGACCAGCTGATCGAGCAGATCATGGAGAAGCCGATCACTGAGATGCAGGAACTTTACAACAACAGAGAGATTGAGAAATAAGGAGGGAAGATCATGTTTACACCGGAAATGATGGAATCCGTAAAAAAAGTGGAGGCCACCAGAGCTGAACGTCTGGGTACAGAACTGAGACGTATGTCAGCGGAAGAAAAAGATGCTCTCCTTAAGGAGTTCCATCCTGATTACAGGGAAGAGGCATTTGCAGAGATTAAAATCGGACCGAACAAGGGACAGAAAGCACCGAAAGAACTGGTGCATCTCCTCCACTCCAACAGCCGTCTGCTCACAGAGCATGTAGATATCAGCAAAGCGGACTATGATGTGGATGTACTTGTTATCGGCGGCGGCGGCGCGGGAGCGTCTGCGGCAATCGAGGCTCACGAGGCAGGAGCCAATGTTATGATCGTGACAAAGCTGCGCATCGGTGATGCCAACACAATGATGGCAGAGGGCGGCATTCAGGCAGCTGACAAGGAGAATGATTCTCCGGTACAGCATTATCTGGACGCTTTCGGCGGCGGACATTTCGCTGCAAGACCGGAGCTGTTAAGACGTCTTGTTATGGAAGCGCCGGATGCCATCAAATGGCTGAATGAACTGGGCGTTATGTTCGACAAGGATAAAGACGGAAGGATGATTACCACCCACGGCGGCGGAACATCCAGAAAGAGAATGCATGCCTGCAAGGACTATTCCGGAGCAGAAATCATGCGTACTCTCCGTGATGAAGTATTAAACCGTCAGATCCCGATTGCCGAGTTTACTGTTGCAGTAGAGCTGATCAGAGATGACAGAGGCCAGGTGGCAGGAGCTGTGCTTCAGAATCTGGAGACAGAGGATTACCTTGTGGCAAAAGCAAAGACTGTCATCATCGCTACAGGCGGTGCGGGACGTATGCACTACCAGGGATTCCCTACATCAAATCACTATGGCGCTACAGCGGATGGTCTGATTCTCGGATACCGTCTGGGAGCTCCGCTTCTGTATCAGGATACAATTCAGTATCACCCGACAGGTGTTGCATATCCGTCACAGATCTTCGGCGCTCTGGTTACAGAAAAGGTACGTTCTGTAGGCGCGCAGCTGGTTAACGTAGACGGCGAGGCATTCATGCATCCGCTGGAAACGCGTGACGTAGCAGCGGCAGGCATTATCCGTGAGTGTACAGCACGCGGCAAAGGCGTGACTACACCGCTTGGAAGCGGCGTATGGCTGGATACTCCGATGATTGAGGAGCTTGGCGGCAAGGGAACAATAGAGAAACGTATCCCGGCTATGCTCCGTATGTACATGAACTATGATATTGATATGAGAAAACTTCCGATTCTTGTTTACCCGACTCTTCATTATCAGAACGGCGGACTGGAAATCGGAGGAGACGGATTCACAAAAGTGATCGATAATCTTCTTGTTGCGGGCGAGGCTGTCGGAGGAATTCACGGAAGAAACCGTCTGATGGGCAACTCTCTGCTCGACATTATCGTATTTGGCCGCAACGCAGGTAAAGCAGCTGCAGCAAAAGCGAAAAATGTAGAGCTTGGAAATATGAATCTGGATCATGTGACAGCATATGCTGAGGAATTAAAAGAGGCCGGAATTGATACCGGCGACGTATCTCCGCTTCTGCTCCCGAAATACGCAAGACACGAGAGATAAGGAAGGGAGTAAAGAAAAGGAATGGATATATTAGCATGGTTTCAGGACAGTGTCCTTGGTGAAACCCTGATGGTTGTATTCCTGGTAGCTTTTATTGGCTATCTGGTAGGAAGTATCAAAATCCGCGGAGTGGAACTTGGCACGGCGGGCGTCCTTCTGGTCGCCCTCGTGTTCGGACATTTTGGATTTAAGGTACCGGATCTGGTCAGAGAACTGGGGCTGATCTGCTTTGTAACTTCTGTAGGATTCATTGCCGGACCAAAGTTTTTCCGAAACTTCAAGATCAATGCAAAATCCTATATTTTACTGGGATTTATTGTTATTGTGGTAGGAGCGCTGACTACAGTTGCAATCATCGAGATTGCCGGAGTTCCGTCGGATATCAGTGTTGGTATGATGTCGGGAGCTTTGACAAGTACGCCGGGACTTGCGGCAGCAATTGATGCCACAGGCTCTGCCAATGCTTCTGTAGGATATGGAATTGCCTATCCTTTTGGAGTTATAGGCGTTGTGCTTTTTGTACAGCTTGTTCCGAAGATCCTGAAAACGGATATGGCGGCAGAACGCGCACAATTTGAGGCGGCTCAGAATGTCGGCGACGATGCCCTGAAAAAGAAAGATAAACTGTTCATTGTAGACGAAATGGGACTTTTCTCGTTCGCACTTGCAATTGTGCTTGGAATTATTCTGGCAAAGATCGTAATTCCGCTTCCGGGCGGCGCGGAGTTTTCTCTGGGTACCTCAGGCGGTCCGCTGATTGCTGGTCTGATCCTGGGACATTTCGGACATGCCGGAAAGATCAGTTTCCACGTAGAAAAATCTGTTCTGGAGTGTTTAAGAGAATTTGGTCTTGCACTGTTTCTTATCGGCGCCGGAGTTGAGGCAGGCGCTGGATTTATCGAAATCCTGAAAGAACAGGGAGTGGTTCTGTTCCTCTATGGAGCACTTATTACACTGATTCCGATGCTCGTTGGATATTTTGTTGCAGTAAAACTGATGAAACTGAGCCTGTTTAATACGCTGGGATCTATCTGCGGCGGTATGACCAGTACACCGGCTCTTGGTACTCTGATCCGTGTTACAGGAACAGATGACGTGGCCTCCGCATATGCGGCGACCTATCCGGTAGCTCTTGTGTTCGTTGTGCTGAGCTGCCAGTTTATCGGAATTTTCTTATAAACAGTCCGGTCATACGTGGCGCGGGCCGTACGAAACAACTATCAGAATAAATAAGGGAAGGAGTTGATTTACATGCGTGAAATTAATGTAAGTACACTTACAGACGTGATCGAAAAACTCTGTATTGAGGCGAACAACCATCTTCCGGAGGATGTAAAATGCGCAATCCGCGACTGCCGTGCCTGCGAGGACGGCGGGATTGCTCAGGGTGTTCTGGACAATATTATCGAGAACTTTGAGATCGCAGACAATGAGAATGTGCCGATCTGTCAGGATACCGGCATGGCATGTGTATTTCTTGAGATCGGACAGGATGTACATCTTGTAGGAGGAGATCTCAGAGAGGCAGTAGACGAGGGAGTCCGCCGCGGATATACAAACGGATATCTGCGTAAATCCGTCGTAAAGGATCCGGTGCGTCGTGGAAATACGGGAGACAACACTCCGGCAATGCTCTATACGGAGATTGTACCGGGTGAAAACATTAAGATCACAGTCGGACCGAAGGGATTTGGAAGCGAGAATATGAGCCAGATCCGTATGTTCAAGCCGTCAGCAGGACTTCAGGGCATCAAGGACTTTATTATTGAAGCTGTTGAGACAGCAGGCCCCAATCCGTGTCCGCCGATGGTAGTCGGCGTCGGAATCGGCGGAACTTTCGACAAGTGTGCGCTTCTGGCAAAGAAAGCGCTGATGCGCCCGCTGGATTCTTCCAACCCGGATCCGTTCTACGCAGATCTTGAGAAGGAGATGCTTGAGAAGATCAATGAGCTGGGAATCGGACCTCAGGGATTTGGCGGAAAGACAACGGCAATCGGTCTGAATATCGAGACAATGCCCACGCATATCGCAGGAATGCCCTGTGCAGTTAATATCAACTGTCATGTGACACGCCACAAATCGGAGGTGATATAAATGGCAAGAAAGATAACATTACCACTCACAGAGGAACTTGCTAAAACACTCCACGCAGGAGATCAGGTACTTCTCACAGGAACCATCTATACTTCCCGTGACGCCGGACACAAGAGAATGTGTGAGGCGCTGGCAAAAGGAGAGAACATCCCCTTTGATCCGAAGGACGCAACGATCTATTATGTAGGACCGACTCCGGCAAAACCGGGGCAGGTAATCGGAAGCGCCGGCCCCACAACCAGCGGACGTATGGATGCATACGCACCGACCATGATGTCTGTGGGAGCCCGCGGCATGATCGGAAAAGGTGCCCGCCTTCCGGAAGTTGTGGAAGCCATGAAGAAATACAGCGGCGTGTATTTCGGAGCCATCGGCGGCGCCGGAGCACTGCTTGCAAAATGTATTAAAAAAGCAGAGCTCATCGCTTACGAAGATCTTGGCGCAGAAGCTCTCAGAAAACTCTACGTAGAGGATATGCCGGTTGTTGTAATTATTGACAGTGAAGGAAATAACCTGTATGAAGAGGGAAGAAAAGCATATCTGGCTTCTAAAAAATAATTGACGACATATAGTAAAAGATGTATGATTCAGGCAGTATTTATAGTTTTATACTGCCTGATTTTTTTGTACTGGCGGCGGGCCAAAGTCCGGGCCTTCCGAGATCCTGGCGGCCGCTTACAATCCCGGAATGTGGCTTTTGGCACTTACGGTGATTAACTGCATTTCATTTTATTTTGAATGATACACTCCTGAAGTTTGCTGAAGAGAGAGGAGAAAACGACGATGAAGAGGATTGCGGCCTGTAAATACAGCTGAATTTGAATTTTCCTGCGGCATGCGATTGAAAAAAGTCCGAAAATGTCAGAATACGAAGTGAGAATAAATCGTTTTCGGATAGCAGCTGCGGGAAATTTCAGCTCCGTTCCGCGTAATAATTAAAACTACAAAACCCTGAGCAC
>DXIU01000003.1 GCA_019112765.1 Candidatus Mediterraneibacter norwichensis
ACAGCAGAATTGTCTGAGCGAATGCGAGTTTTCTGCTGTAAATTTTGCTCTTAGCCTGTCGTCAGGTTTTTTAGTTTTTCTTTATCTGCGGAACGGAAACAAAAGCACACATCCCTCATTTCCAGATCCGATTATCCAATCTTCTGGTATCCAGGTGTTTTCGGACGCCTCTTCACTCACAGTTCCCCGACAAATCCGGATTCACAAAAATCTCCGGTTTTTATTTCTCCACTCCCGCGGCGATACTCCGTACACATTTTTGAAGGCTCTGGAAAAGTGGAGCTGGTTCGGATATCCCACAGCGTTTCCGATATCGCTGACGGAAAGGCTGGTCAGTTTCAGCAGCTCGGAAGCTTTGGTCATGCGGTAGTTTAAAAGAAACTGCTGAGGTGATCTTCCTACGGTCTCCTTAAAAATACGTCCGAAATATGTACGGTTCAGTCCGCAGAAAGCAGCGATCTGCTCTACAGATATATTGTTCTGGAAGTTCTGTTCAATAAAGTTCAGCGCCTCTTTTATATAGAAATCTCTTACCTTTCCGTTTGATGTGACGTTTACAGAAGCAGCGGACCGGGAGAGATAGTCAATAAAAAGATAGAGATGGCCGATCAGATGGAAAGGAGACGCGTTTCCATGTTCGGCAATATATATCATTTCATTTTTCATGTTTTCTCTCAGATCTTTAAAAGATGCATGGTATACCGGCTGATCGGGGGTGAGGCCGGATGTTTCGATTATTTCTCTGACCCGCATTCCGTCAAACTCGATCCAGACATATTCCCACGGAAGTTTTTCGTCTGCAATGTATGTGTTGATCTGACGCGGAAAAATCATGAAGCCCTGGCCGCTGTGAATCTGATATTCATGGGACTGCCCTTTTGTATCGTTGGCGATCAGTCTGCCGGTGCCGGATATTACATAATGAAACAGATAGTGGTTTCTTGCGGCAGGCCCGAAAGAATGGGCCGGAGAGCACTGCTCTTTTCCGAACTGATACAGCCCGAGATCTACGAAATTTTCATTTGGAAATACAGAAAACAGTGAATTATTCATAAGCTGCTCCTCTTCCCTTCGGAGGGGGGATTTTATTGTGTAACTAGATTATATCTTAATTTATACCAAAATGCGACTGGACTTTTCATAAATTGTATATAAGTTGTATTTTGGTATAAAACATGAAAAATATAGATATTTTTAGAAATGTTTTAGAATGTTATAATCATTTCATAAGCGTAAAATGCTAAAGGAAGGAGCTGAAACTATTATGAAAAAGAAAAAAGTGATCAGTGCGGTTCTTGCAGTGTCCATGCTTTCTGCGGCCATTCTTCCAGGCTGCGGTTCGGGCGAGGACAGCGGTGTGACGGAGATTGAGATCCTGCAGTACAAACCGGAAGCAGCGACGTACTTTGATCAGGTGGAAGATGAGTTTAACGCGACTCACGATGACATTCACCTGACCATAAGTTCTCCGAACGATGCCAGCACGATCATGAGAACAAGGTTTATCCGGGAGGATTACCCGGATATCATCGGCATAGGAGGAGATATCAACTATTCCTACTATGTTGACGCAGGCATCCTCGCAGATGTGTCGGATTACGAAGGACTTGCCGATATCAACCAGTCCTATATCGACATTCTGGAGAATCTTGAGATTGTTCCTACTGACGGTACATTCGGAGTACCCTACGTGGCCAATGCTGCCGGCATTCTGTACAACAGAGATATGTTTGAGGAACATGGCTGGGAGATTCCGGAGACATGGAACGAGCTGATTGATCTGTGCGAGGATATCCAGGCAGAAGGCATCCTGCCGTTTTATTTCGGATTCCGCGACACATGGACCTGTCTGGCGCCGTGGAATGCTCTTGCGGTGGGACTTGCGCCGGAAGATACATGCCGGAATGTAAACGCGGGTGAGACAACATTCACTGACGAGTACCGCGAGACGGCTGAAAAGTGCCTGGAGCTGGTGAGCTACGGACCGGATGATCCGTTCGCGTACGGGTATAATGATGCCTGCACGGCATTTGCGAACGGTGAATCTGCAATGTATCCTATCGGAAGCTATGCAGTGCCGCAGATTCTTTCTGTAAATCCGGAGATGAACATTGATTCATTTGTAATGCCGGGAAATGAAGATCCTTCAGAAAATACTCTGAACTCCGGTGTTGACCTGATGTTTGCAGTGACAGAAGCATGCGAAAATAAGGATGCTGCACTTGAAGTTATTGATTTCCTGCTGGAAGATGAAAATATTCAGGCATATATTGACGACCAGAATGCGATTCCGTGTAAGACAGGTGATTTCCAGCTGGCATCCGAGCTGGACGGTATGACATCGTTTATCGAGGCCGGCAATATGACGGACTACCAGGATCACTACTATCCGTCTGAAATGGCGGCAGACGCTCTGATTCAGACCTTCCTCATCAATGAGGATGTGGATGAGTTCCTCAGTGATTTTGATACACGCTGGCAGAGATATAACAGAGATATCATCCGTGAGGTTCAGGAATACAACGAAGAACACGGAACAGCCGAGTAGGAAAGGAGCGGGGCAGATTATGAAAAAAGGAAATAGCAGCAAGCGGACCTATATGCTGATCACAATACCGATCCTGGCATTGTTTGTCTGCTTTAACACAGTACCGCTGATCCGCGGTGTGATCTACAGTTTTACAAACTTTAAAGGCTTTGGAGATTATGACTGGGTCGGATTCCGCAACTACATGGATCTGTTTACAGATCCCAGAATCGGAAACTCGTATCTGTTTACAATTAAGCTTGCGATTGTGGCAACCATTGTTACAAATGTAATCAGTCTGATCCTTGCGCTGGGACTGAACAGCAGGATCAAGGGAAAAACTTTCCTGCGTGCGGCTTACTTTGTACCGAACGTTCTGGGAGCTCTGGTTGTAGGATATATTTTCCAGTATATCTTTACGTATATACTTCCGGAACTTGGCAAGATGATCGGAAGTGAAACATTAAGCACCAGTATGCTTTCCAGTACAAGCCTGGCCTGGATTGCCATCGTAGTTGTGTGTGCATGGCAGAATATAGCAATGAACACGATTATCTATATCTCAGGTCTGCAGACGGTGCCGGAAGACGTATACGAGGCCGGCGACCTGGACGGAGCAACGGGCTGGAAGAAGTTCAGATACCTGACATTCCCGCTGATTATCCCGTTCTTTACCATCAACATGGTTCTCTGTGTAAAGAACTTCCTGATGGTATTTGATCAGATCATGGCTATGACACAGGGAGGCCCTGCACAGAGTACAGAGTCTATCTCCTACCTGATTTACAACAATGGTATGAAAGGCGGAAGTTTCGGATATCAGAGTGCCAACGCGGTTGTATTCTTCATTGTAATTGTTGTGATTTCCGTGGCACAGATGTCCATATCAAGTAAGAAGGAGGAACAGTTATAATGTATGAGAAAATGAAAGCAAGAGTAAACTGGCCCATTACGATCCTTCTGTTTGTCGGACTGCTTACCATAGCATTTCCGCTGTATATGGCGATTGTTATTGCGTTTAAGCAGCCGTCGGAAATGACAACAAGTATTTCCGGAATTCTTTCCCTGCCGGAGACATGGAGTCTCAGCAACTTCGCCCAGGCAATGGAAGTGACAGATTTCTGGCGTTCCCTGGGAAACAGCCTTCTGGTGACAGTTTCTACCGTAGTGCTGTGTATCATTCTCCATTCTCTGATGGGGTTTGCGGTGGGAAGAAATAAAGGCCACAGTAAAATATATAATGTAATCTATCTCTTTATTGTAAGCGGTATGTTTGTTCCATTTGCGATTCTGATGATGCCTCTGGCAAAACAGACTGCGGAGATGCACCTTGCAAACTGGGCTGGTGTTATCCTTCTTTATGTGGTATTCTATATGCCGATGAATTTACTTCTGTATACGGGATATCTTGTAAATATCCCGATCGCACTTGAAGAAGCGGCAAGAGTTGACGGCGCCAGCACATGGCGGACTTTCTGGAAGATTATCTTCCCGATTATGAAACCCATGCATGCGACAGTTGCTGTTATTACAGCCCTTGCAGTATGGAATGACGTTATGACTCCTCTGGTTATCATGGCCGGAAGCGGGCAGAATACGCTGCCGCTGGCACAGCTGACATTCCAGACGCAGTTCGGTACAAACTATAATCTGGCGTTTGCTTCCTATCTGCTGGCGCTGATACCGATTGTTATCTTCTATATTATCTGCCAGAAACAGATAATTAACGGAGTTGTAAACGGCGCTGTGAAATAAATATGTCCGGGTACGCATCCGCGTATCCTGAACAGGCGGGTGGTATGTGCGGAGTGAAGTACATTCACCCGCCTTGATTTTTCATCCGGAAGAGATCCGGGCGGGATATATATGCGGCAAGGTTGTTTTACCATATGGGAGATCAGCGTTGTGAAAAGCGTTCAGACCCATTTGAGCCTGAGAAAAAGCTGAAACATGCCTGGCCATTTTGTTCTAAAATAAATTAGAGATCAGGAGAAACTGGAATATGAGCATAGTATATGATGAGGCGCAGAAAACAATTACGCTGAATACAAGAAATACGACTTACCAGATGCAGATTGACAGATATGGATTTCTGCTGCATTTATATTATGGAAAACGTGCGGACGGGTGCATGGATTACCTTCTGACATATTATGACAGGGGATTTTCAGGCAATCCATATGACGCGGGAAATGATAAGACCTATTCCATGGATTCGCTTCCTCAGGAATTTCCGTCTCTGGGAACCGGCGATTATCGTACGCCGGCATGTATTATCAAAAATACAGACCGGACATACTGCAGTGATTTCCGCTACAAAAGCCACAGTATCCGCGAAGGGAAATACTCTCTGGAAGGGCTTCCGGCTGTTTATGCCGGGGAAGATGAAGCGCAGACACTGGAAGTAGTCCTTGAAGACCGGGTTACAGGTGTGAAAGCGGTTCTTCTCTACGGTGTGCTGCCGCAATATGATGTGATTACCCGGAGTGTGCGGATTATCAATGCAAGCAGCGGACATATCTCTGTAAAAAAACTGGCCCCTGCCTGTCTGGATATGGTTGGCGGTTCCTATGATTTCATTACGTTCTACGGCCGTCATGCCATGGAGAGAAATTATCAGAGGATGCCCATTGGACACGGGGTGGCGAAAATCGGAAGTCTGAGAGGGTCTTCAAGCCACCAGTACAATCCGGGAGTGATTATGGCAGAGCATGATGCCACAGAAGACTCGGGAAGCTGCTATTCCATGGTTTTTGTATACAGTGGAGGCTTTCAGAGCGAAGCGGGTCAGGATCAGTATTATCAGACAAGGCTGCTGATGGGATTCAGCGAGGAGCAGTTTGCTTATCCGCTGAATGCGGGCGAAGAATTTCAGTCGCCGGAAGTGATGATGAGTTATTCTTCCGAAGGTCTGGCAAAACTTTCCCAGAATCTGCACCGCTGTATGAGAACCCACCTGTGCAGAGGGAAATATAAGGAAATTGTGCGTCCGATTCTTCTGAACAGCTGGGAAGCTTCCTATTTTGACTTTACCGGCGAGTCCCTTCTGGGACTGGCGAAGCAGGCGGCTGAGCTGGGCATGGAGATGTTTGTCATGGACGACGGCTGGTTCGGAAAGAGAGACAGCGAGCTCAGAGGTCTGGGAGACTGGACGGTAAACGAAGAGAAACTGGGCTGTACTCTTGGCGGGCTGATCCGTAAAATCAATGACATGGGCCTGAAATTCGGTATCTGGATTGAGCCTGAGATGGTGAATGAAGACAGTGATCTTTACCGGGAGCATCCGGACTGGGCCTTTGTTATCCCGGGCCGCAGGCCGAACCGTTCCAGACATCAGCTGGTACTTGACTTTTCCAGAAAAGAAGTAGTGGATTATATTTATGAGAAAATCTGCAGCGTTCTGGATCAGGGAAATGTGGAGTATATAAAATGGGACATGAACCGGAGCCTTGCGGACATCTATTCCGCTACGGCTGACAGTCAGGGAAGGGTGCTGCATGATTATGTGCTGGGACTGTATGATTTCCTTGAACGCCTGGTGAAGCGGTATCCGGATATCCTTATTGAAGGCTGCAGCGGCGGCGGCGGGCGGTTTGACGCAGGTATGCTTTACTATACGCCCCAGATCTGGTGCAGCGACAATACAGATCCCATTGACCGGCTGGAGATTCAGTACGGCACATCGTTTATTTACCCGATTTCCTGTGTGGGTTCACATGTATCTGCGTCTCCGAATCATCAGACAGGCAGAATCACGGATCTCAGAACCAGAGGCGTGACCGCAATGGCAGGAACATTTGGTTATGAACTGAATCTGAATGAACTCAGTGAAGCGGAGAAAGAGGAAATCCGGCAGCAGATTTCAGAGTATAAGAAATATGCTGCTCTTATACAGAGAGGCCTTTACTATCGGCTGACCAATCCTCAGACAGATAATCAGGGAGCATGGGAGTTTGTATCGGAAGATCAGCGGGAAGCACTTGTACAGGTGGTCGGCATCAAAAAACATGCCAATATGACGATAGATTATATTAAGGTGAAAGGCCTCAAGGAAAATACCATGTA
Source organism: Candidatus Mediterraneibacter norwichensis (assembly GCA_019112765.1). GTDB lineage: Bacteria > Bacillota > Clostridia > Lachnospirales > Lachnospiraceae > Mediterraneibacter > Mediterraneibacter norwichensis. The sequence goes on from DXIU01000003.1 coordinate 6,593, forward strand.
CCGTGAGACAGAGAGCGGAAGACTGTATAACAGCACCGCGCTCCGGGAGTCAGGCATTCCCAAACCTGTTTTAAACGGAGAATATAAGGCGTATCAGTGGCACTTTGTGCAGGAAGATTAGCGGTTCGCGCGGCGGATCAGTGGTCCGTTTTACAGACCGCATAAAAAAATACAGACGGGAGATTGAACCATGGCAAAGAAATCAAGAGCCGCAAGGAAAAAACTGGCTGCGGCAAATGCAAAGGCAGCTGCGGCCAGACAGCAGACAGAGAAAAAGGAATCTGTTCCTGCGGCGCGGCAGACAGAGAAAGCAGCAGAGAATGTAAAGAAAGCAGAGACGGAAGCAGCCGCGAAGAAGGCGGAAGAAGAAAAGAAGAAAGCAGAGGCGGAAGCGGCCGCGAAGAAGGCGCAGGAAGAAAAAGAAAGGAATGACAGGGCTTTCGCGGAGCGTCTGGGACGTCATCACGACGAGCTCCGCTGGCTTTATATGGAGCTGTATGATAATGACGATATGTTTGCCGAGCTGTGCGATCAGATGAAGCGTTATTATGATGAGCGGAATGAAAAACTGAAGACTCTGGATGCTGAGCGTGAAGCGGCAGGAGAGTGGTACCGCAGACGGGATATGCTCGGAATGATGATGTATATTGATAACTTCGCAGGAAATATCAGAGGCGTGCAGGAGAAGCTTCCCTATCTTGAAAAATGCAGCGTAAATTATATTCATCTGATGCCTTTCCTGGATTCTCCGAAAGGACGCTCAGACGGAGGATATGCGGTGGCAGATTTCCGCAAGGTGAAGCCGGAGCTTGGCACAATGGACGATCTGGCTGAACTGGCGGAAAAGTGTCATGACAGGGGAATCAGTCTGTGCATGGATTTTGTTATGAACCATACGTCTGAGGATCATGAGTGGGCTGTAAAGGCCCGGCAGGGAGACGGTGAATATATGAGCCGTTATTTCTTCTACGCAGATCCCTCGATTCCGCGGGAGTATGAAAAGACCGTTCCTCAGGTATTTCCTACAACAGCGCCGGGAAATTTCACTTATCTGCCTGAAATGGGACATTATGTAATGACAACATTTTACCCGTATCAGTGGGATCTGAATTACAGAAATCCCCGGGTGTTTAACGAGATGATGTACAACTTCCTTTACCTGGCGAACCAGGGAATGGATATTATCAGAATTGACGCCGTTCCGTATATCTGGAAAGAGCTGGGTACGAACTGCCGCAATCTGAAACAGGTGCACACAATTGTCCGCATGATGCGTATGATCGGAGAGATTGTGTGTCCGGGCATTGTGCTTCTGGGAGAAGTGGTTATGGAGCCGGATAAAGTGGCGCCGTATTTCGGAACCGTAGAGAAGCCGGAGTGCCATATGCTTTACAATGTGACGACGATGGCTACAACGTGGAATACAGTTGCCACAAGAGATGTCCGTCTTCTGAGAAAACAGATGGATATTGTGTGCGCCCTCCCGAGAGAGTATACATTCCTGAATTATCTCAGATGCCACGACGACATTGGCTGGGGACTGGACTACGATACCCTTAAGACATGGGGCATGCAGGAAGTGCCGCATAAAAAGTATCTGAATGATTATTTCCAGGGTAAGACAGAAGGCAGTGTCAGCCGCGGTGAACTTTACAATGCAGATCCCGTGACAGGAGACGCAAGATTTTGTGCCACTACTGCATCCATGTGCGGCATAGAAAGCGCAGGTTTCGAGCAGAACGAGGAGAAGATGGACAATGCGGTCAGGAAAGACGTTATGCTGCACGCCTATATGTTTACGCAGTCCGGAATTCCGATGCTCTACAGCGGAGACGAAGTGGGGCAGGTCAATGATTATACTTATAAGGATGACCCGGAGAAAGCTCCGGATTCCCGCTATATTCACAGAGGAAAATTCAACTGGGATCTGGCAGAGAATATCGGGGATAAAAATACGGTTCAGGGCCGTCTGTTCCATGCCCTGAGCAGGCTGGAGGAAATCCGCGGAAACGAACCTGTATTCAGTGCGGACGCGGAAGTATATACAAAGGATTACAGCGATACTTCGATTCTCTGGATTGTGAGAAAAGCAAAGGGAGAAGAACTTCACGCCGTATTTAACTTCAGTGATCAGGACAGGGAAGTGTGGATGCCGGAAGTACGGCCGTATCAGAATCTGGTGGCGGACAAGACAGAAGAAATCCGCAGTACAGTGATTCCTTCCTGGAGTTTCCTGTGGCTTAAGAAAGCCTGAATTCAGCAGCTTTGACAGGTAAAAATAATTCGCACTAAATCTATTGAAAATACACAGCTTCACTGCGAAAATAGAATTATCACAAAAAATTTTTTCGCGGTGAGGCTGAAATGGGAAGAAAAGAACAGAGAATACAAAAGAAACTTGAAAAAAATCCAATTAGAGAACTTAATAAAATCCAAAACAGATATTATAGTCAGCTGTTTTGGAAGTT
>DXIU01000051.1 GCA_019112765.1 Candidatus Mediterraneibacter norwichensis
GCAGATTTTTATGTTTGAACGTATTATTGAACGTCTTTCTGTTTCGCCATACAAGGACAGATTTATTTTAAAAGGCGGGCTATTGATTTCCGCCATTCTCGGCGTAGCGGAACGGACGACAATGGATATGGACACAACCGTAAAAGACGTGCCGATGGATGAACAGAGCATATGGAAAGCGATTAGCGGAATTCTGGATCAGCCAGTAGATGACGGAATCAAGTTTCAACTTTTAGGACTAACGCCTATCCGCGAGGACGACAAATACGAAAATTTCCGTGCTTCCATCCAGGCAGTTTATGGGAAAATGAGAATACCTATGAAAATTGATATAACAACCGGTGACGAAATTACACCAAAAGAAATCCAATTTTCCTACCCCTTCCTGTTTGATGACCGCCGGGTAATGGTGAAAGCCTACACACAGGAAACCATACTGGCAGAAAAATACGAAACGATCATCCGAAGAAATGTAGGAAATACGCGGGCAAGAGATTTTTATGATTTACACCTTCTGTACCGGCTATACCGGAAAAATGCAGACTGGAACCTTCTAAAACAGGCGGTTCTTGCCACAGCGAAGAAAAGAGATTCCTTGTCCGTTCTGCAGGACACGAACCGGATTCTGCTGGCATTGGAAGAATCAACCGTCCTGCAGGATTTATGGAAAAGGTATCAGGCACAAAATTTATATGCAAGAGAAATTACATATTCTGCTATCATGGAAACAGTAAATGAGTTTACAGAGAAAATAAATTTCTAACAAGCCCCCCTTCCTCTCAGAGCATACACTCATGCACATCTTCCTGCTCGATCTTCCGTTCTTCCAGAATCTGCAGAATTTTCTCCCGGTCCTCCAGAGCCGCGCACCAGGCCATGCCGCAGCCGGCGGATATGCTTCTGGGAACGGGAATCAGCCTGCCGGGAGCATTATGTTCCCGGCAGGCTTTCTCCATAGCCATTGCATCTGCAGTTGTGTGAAATGTTACAACCAGTTTTTTCTCTTTTTTTCTCATTGCTGTTCAATTACCACGGCAAAACCGTCCGGAATCTCTGTCGAGGTATACTTCTTTCCCCGGTCTTTTGCCAGTTTCTCCACGTTCATTTTCTGATGAGGCTCTGTCACAAGTACTCTGACCGGCCCCTTTGTATTTTTCAGCGCCTCAGCCGTCAGCATCAGAGGCTCCGGGCACGACAGCCCTCTTGCGTCTACTTCTTTCATAATTCAGTCCTTCTTTCCGTCATAACTTAATAATGAAGTCATGCTCTGTCTGATTTTCAGTCATCCGCCGGCAGAGCGGCGGACAGTTTTTTATTTCCCTTCTGATCTTTTATTTGTAAAGGCAATGATAAAGCACACCGCAATGCAGATAATCACCGCCGCTTTTCCATAAAACGGCACTGCTCCTGCCACTACTTCCTGCGTCTCTGCGTTCAGAGCGGTTCCACTTGCAGCCAGACCGAAATTGTGGGCCAGAGCCGCTCCGATAAACATACCGATCACCGTCATGGCAGAATCTGAAGACCCCTGGCCGGCCAGAATCAGCTGGCGCAGAGGGCATCCGCCTGCAAGCACTGCCGCGAATCCTGCCGCGTACATGCCCAGAATATTCCACAGGTGCTCGGAGTGAGCGATAATTCCCGGCGTGTCAAATGCGAAAGTAAAGTTGCCTGTGGCAATGTTGTAGATCAGCATTACTGCAAAAAATCCGCCGATAATGGTCAGCAGATCGAAATTTTTCATCAGGATCACGTCACGGATGCTTCCTGCCAGACACATTCTGGACTTCTGGGCGAACGCTCCGAAGATCAGTCCCCCTGCCAGCGCCAGAAGAAGGGGCGCGTGCATACTTCCCGGGCCGCTTGTGCTGCTCTTAAGCAAGGGCGTCGCTACGGCAAGCACCAGAATGCCAAGCATCAGCGCCGGAAGCACGCCGCCGCTGACACGGTTTGTCAGATGCGCCCGTCCCAGACTGAATCCTTTCTTCAGTGCAAATACTCCGGTGGCAACACCCAGGATGAAGCCGATCAGGGCAACCCAGGCGTTCAGATCCCCTGCAGACATGCGGATAATCATACGCAGCGGGCATCCCAGAAATACCAGCGAACCGATAGCAAGAATCATTCCCAGGACAAAACGCACTGCCGGGGATGAGCCTGCTGTGGAGCGGTATTCTTTTGTAGCCACTGAAATAAGAAAAGAGCCCAGCACCAGTCCCATAATTTCCGGTCTTGCATACTGAACCGCTTCTGCCGAGTGCAGTCCCAGCGCTCCTGCGGTATCGCGGATAAAGCAGGCAATGCAGAATGCCATGTTGGCCGGATTGCCGAACCAGGCCAGACATACGGCCACAAGGCCGCAGACGATGCCGGCAAAAGCCAGTTTCTTCTTTGAGTCAGATAAGTTCATTGTTTTTCCCTCCGTCATTGGTGTTTACTAATTCCTTTATCGCCTGTACGGCTGTTTCGACTTCTTCTTCCGTATTGTAGTGAGAAAAACTGAATCTTACTGCGCCCTGGCCGGTTGTCCCCTGCGCCTGGTGCATCAGCGGCGCGCAGTGTGCGCCGGACCTTGTCACAATGCCGTATGTCACACTCAGCTCATCACTGACTTCCGAAGAGTCATAGTCCCCGATATTCAGCGACACAATGGGACACCGCATGTCCGCACAGAAGTCTCCGTATACCGTCACTCCGGGGATCCGGGAAACACCTTCATAAAATTGCCGCATCCGTCTGAGCTCAATTTCACGCAGCGCATCCGGCCCCTTCTCTTCCAGCCAGGAAACCGCCGCGCCCAGTCCGGCAATGCCGTGCCCGTTCAGGGTGCCTGCTTCAAGAGCCGTAGGCATAAGATCCGGATGACGGGGATTGTATGTATCCACGCCGCTTCCTCCGGAAAGGAGAGGCCGGATCACAAGGCCCGGCCGCACATACATGCCTCCTGTGCCCTGGGGTCCCAGCATCCCTTTATGACCGGTAAAGCAGAGCACATCAATCCCCATTTTCTGCACATCCACAGGATAGACGCCCGCCGTCTGGGACGCGTCCGCCACAAGCAGGATTCCCTTTCTGCGGGTAATCTCTCCCACCCGTTCCAGGTCAATCATATTTCCGGTCAGGTTGGATGCATGGGTGCAGACAACGGCTTTCGTATTTTCTTTTACTGCAGCTTCCATGTCCTCATACGAGATATTTCCCTTTTCATCACAGTCAAGGATGGTAAGTTCCACGCCTCTTTCCCTGCATTCATACAGAGGCCGGAGCACCGAATTGTGTTCCAGCACTGTTGTAATCACATGATCGCCCGGAGAAAAAAGTCCCTTTATGGCAATGTTCAGACTCTCCGTGGAATTGGCGGTAAACACAATACGGGAGGCATCCTCACCGTGAAAAAACCGGGCAAGCTTTTCTCTTGTCTCATAAATTACACGTGATGCGTTCAGCGCCGGTTCCGACGCGCCCCGCCCTGCGTTTCCGAAAGAATCCATTGCCGCAAGAACCGCCGCTTTTACCGGCTCCGGCTTGTGGATTGTAGTTGCCGCGTTATCCATGTAGATCATGTTTCCTGCCCTTCCTTTCCGTGATGATAAAGAGGTTTTTACGCCTCTTCCTGTATCTAAGTATACGTGTTTTTTACACCGACAGTCTAATCGAAAAGCACGATAACTGCAGATCGCTTATAGATAAAATCTATAAATCAATTATCCTGTCTGTACTGTATCCGAAAGATAAATTTCTTTTACAGTCCGGATAAATTTATCAGCCCCGGGCAGAGACGGATAGCTCTCATCAAACACCAGGCTGATATCTCTTTTTCCCCCTGTTTTTCCCAGCGGAAAGGCAAGAAGCCTTCCTGCGTCCACTGCGTCTCTGACAGCAAGGTCAGACAGAATGGAAATCCCCATACCATTTTCCACAGAACGTTTGATCGTCTCCTGGTTTTCCATAATAGCGGCCACATTCAGCTCATTCATGTCGATTCCCATCTGCTGCAGAATCTTCCGTGCCTCCTGTCTTGTCCCCGAGCCTTCTTCCCGCAGAATAACCGGCTCTTCCTTCAGCCATCCGGCGGCAGCGTCCGCTCCTTTTGCTCTGTATTTCTCAAAGGCAGGAGTAATTGCCACAAGTTCATCCTGATAAATGGGAACATAAGTGCAGTTTCCTTTGTCAATCTTCGCGCCCGCCAGTCCCACGTCGGCCCTGTGGGAGGCGATCATCTCCGCCACTCCTGCACTGTCTGTCTCAAATACCTTCAGCTTCTCTCCCGGATAATTTTTCCGGAACCGGACCATAATATCCGGCAGAAGATACTGGGACGGGATCGTGGACGCCGCAATGCGCAGAACTCCTCCGGCAAATCTTCCGTTCTGCCCGAAACGCTCCCGGATCTTCTTCTCCAGTTCCAGCATCTGTTCCGCATAAGCATACAGCTCCTTTCCGTCATCCGAGAGAGCGACTCCCTTTGTGCTGCGTACAAACAGACAGGTATTCAGTTGCTTTTCCAGCGACGCAATATGCGCGCTTACCGTAGGCTGTGTGAGGAAAAGCTGTTTCGCCGTCAGCGAAAAACTTTTCGTCTCAGCCACCCCTGCAAATGCTTCCAGCTGCTTCAGATTCATCTATGCTTTCACCCTCTCACTCTCTGCTTTTTCCTTTTTTGTAATGCCCTTCCGGTCCGTATATTCCAGAATCAGTCTGGCATTTTTCCGGCTGGTATCAAGCAGGCTGCATACCTGAGAAATCGTTATTTTTCCTTTCCGGTCAAGGGCCTCTCTTATTTTTCTCACAGCCTGTTCCATCAGCTCCGGAAGTGTATAGAAGTCCCCCGACAGATACAGGATTTTCCCCTGAAGTTCCAGAAGCCGCAGGATCTCCATGATGTCCTCTTCCGTCTCCCGGCTCCCTGCGCTGCGGGCATCCGCTCTGCCTTTCTCCCCGACTTCAGAATTCAGTTCCCTGAGACTTAAGAAATGGTAGCCCGCCTTCTCTGCCGCTTTGGAAAATACAGTATACACTTTCCGGTATGCCGCATCTTCCTGCGGCTCATACCCTGCAGGAGCAATCAATCTGCCTCCCGGCTTCCAGGACAGCGTCTCCGCCGGCCGGATCCTGCCGCAGTCAACACTGTCCAGAATATGCCGCTGCACAAGCCGGCTGATATAAGCGTCCGCCGCTTTTTTCAGTCTGCCCGGCGCTCCGGACTGCAGCTGTGCCTCCGGCATTCCCAGCCGGTAAGGGTACTGTTTCAGATACCGGTATATTTCCTCCAGAACTTCCTTCCGGATCCGGGATTCTGCCTTCCGGTGCAGAAAATATTCTGTCCCGTTTACATCCAGGCCGTATACCGCCCCCGTCTCTGTCAGGTCCGTCATAATCCGGCCCGCCGTCTCTTCCGAAACTCCCAGTTCAGCGGAAAGTCCGGTCAGATCCGTCAGATCCGCTCCCCACTCTTCTGTCAGAAGATCCGCCAGTTCTTTGGGCCCGGCTGTCTCTTTTCTTCGCAGCCGCTCCAGCGTTTCTCTCCGGAAACGCTTTTCCCTGGGCCTGTCTGTCTCCAGTACAATGCCTCCGCCGATGGTCTCCAGCGGAGAATAAAAGCGCAGGACAAACCGGTCTCCCCGTCTGAGCGCCGCATCAGTATCCAGCCGGAGACAGGCGTACCCTTCTTCTCCCGGCAGGAGCTGATCCGTATCCAGGAGCACCACTCTGCAGAGCATCTGGGACGTGCCGCTGTAAAAGTGAAGCCGGCTCTGATTTTTCACAATTCTCTGTCCCTGTTCCAGGAGCTTAATCCTGACGTTGATTCCCCTGCCGGTTTTCAGGCTTCCCGCAGGCGCCATCACACAGCCCCTGCGGATTTCCTCTTTCTCAATCCCGGCCAGATTCAGCGCCGCCCGCTGTCCGGCCTCACAGATATCCTCCTCTTTTCCATAGACCTGTATGCCCCGCACCCGGCATGTTTTTTCTTCCGGAAATACAGTCAGCTCCTGACCTTTCTCAATCTGCCCTTCCAGCATGGTTCCGGTCACCACCGTTCCGAACCCCTGAACCGTAAACACCCGGTCCACCGGAAGACGGGCCGGCGCCTCCTTTTTCCGCGCCTCATCCGGCTTTTCTTCCTCCGTTTTCCCGGCATAGGCGCGGATCCGGCTTTTCAGCTCGTCAATTCCCTGTCCTGTACGGGCGGAAACCCGTACAACCGGCGCATCATCCAGCCCGTTTTCCTGCTGCTCCTTCCGGATTTCTTCCTCCACCATCTCCAGCCATTCTTCATCTGCCAGATCACATTTATTCAGAACAATAATATAATTTTTCACTCCCAGAATCTTCAGAATATCCATATGTTCCCGGGTCTGGGGCATAATGCCCTCATCGGCGGCAATCACAAGAAGCACCAGATCCATTCCGGCCACACCCGCCGTCATGTTGTGGATAAATTTTTCATGACCGGGGACATCAATGATTCCGGCCCGGTTTCCATTACCCAGATCAAAGGAAGCAAAGCCCAGATCTGTTGTAATCCCCCTCTGCTTCTCCTCCGGCAGACGGTCTGTATCCTGTCCGGTCAGTGCCGTAATCAGAGCGGTCTTGCCGTGGTCAATATGGCCTGCTGTGCCGATTACAAAATGCTTCATAGACCGCTTCCTTTCTCCGGTTCTGCTTTCTGTTCCATTCCATCCGGCGCCCGGAATGTTCCGGGAGAAAACAGTTCTTCCCCGGAAAACAATTCAGCCAGATATTCCCGGTCTGTGTCGCTTACCGTCCGCATATCCACCAGGAACCGGTCCCGGACGATTCTTCCCAGCACCGGAACCGGCAGGGTTCTCAGTCTTCTCTGGAGCTCCGCCGCACTGATCTGGCCTGCGTTCTTCCCGGTAATTTGCCCTGCACTCTTCCCGGTGATCTTCCCCGGCCGGACGCACAGGGCGAAACTGCCGATCTCCTCCTCCGGCAGAGCGCCTCCTCCGGCTCTGGATGTACAGGGCTCCACGGTAATCTGCGCCATTATTCCCCCGTAGTTTTCTCCATACTTTTCTCTTCTCTTTTTCCTGATCTCATCTGCCAGTATTTCCGCCTCCCGCCGCACTTCTTCCGCCGGCCGGGTCAGCATCCGAAGCACGGGAATCCGCCGGACCGCCCCGTCCGGATTCAGGTATTCCAGCAGCACCTGCTCCAGTGCCGCGGCCGTAAACTTGTCAATCCGCAGCGCTCTGGCCAGCGGATGTTTTCTCATCCGGTCCAGAAAACATTTTTTTCCCACAATAATTCCGGCCTGAGGGCCTCCCAGCAGTTTGTCCCCGCTGAAGCAGACCACATCGGCTCCGGCAGATACAGACGCCTGCACGGTGGGCTCTCCCCGAAGGCCGTACCGGCTCAGATCCACCAGCACACCGCTTCCCAGATCCTGCACCACGCAGATGTCTCTCTGTTTTCCCAGAGCACACAGATCCTCCAGGGGAACGGACTCTGTAAATCCTACAATCCGGTAATTGCTTGTATGCACTTTCAGAAGTACTTTTGTCTCTTCATTAATGGCATTTTCATAATCAGAAAGCCGGGTCCGGTTGGTTGTTCCCACCTCTCTGAGTCTGGTGCCGCTTTGTTCCATTACATCGGGAATACGGAATTTTCCGCCGATCTCCACCAGCTCGCCTCTGGATACAGCCGCCTCGCCTCCCCTGGCAAGAGCGGTCAGAATCAGAAGCACGGCGGCGGCGTTATTATTCACCGCAAGAGCAGCCTCTGCCCCGGTAATCCGGCAGAGCAGCCGCTCAAAATGGGCGCACCGTTCTCCCCGTTCACCCGTGTTCAGATCCAGTTCCAGGTTGGTGTATGTTCCCGCGATTTTCCCGCCACGGAGGCCTGCCTGTTCTCCCAGCGGCGCTCTTCCCAGACCTGTATGCAGAATGATTCCGGTACCGTTTACCACGGAAATCATTTCCGGCCGGAACAGCTGTTCCAGCCGTTCATGTACCCGGCCGGGAAGCTGCTGAATCGTCTGCCCGATTACTTCCGCCCCTTCTTCTTCTCTGCCCCCGTCCGCCAGTTCTGCTGCCTTCTCCCGCAGTTCCTGCAGAATCTCCTGGAGAATTCCGACAACAGCCTGACGTCCATACTTGTCTGCAAGTTCCTGTATCTCTTTTTCTTTTAGCAGAATATCTGTCTTCGGTATCATGCGATACATTTCATTCTTATTCAATCTGTGCTTCTCCTGTTCTCACCTGTTTGTCCGCCGCTCAGAATGACGGCGGTGTTTCTTCTCCGTCCGAAGCCGGACAAAGACAGAAAACGGCAGAGAGACTTTTTCCATATCTCTCTGCCGTTATCACATTATCACAGCTTTATACAGCGGCATATCTGCCTGCCGCATACAGTCTGCTCCCGTCCCGCTGACAATATCCGTAATACCTGTCAGTAATACCGGGCAGAACTGCATTCTTCTGCTACACCAGTCGGACAAACACATCCTGCTTTTCCAGAACACGCCCGATGACGGAAACTTCGGTTTCCAGCCCGGCCTGTTCAAGACTGCGGAGAAACTCTTCTCCTTCCTCTTCAGGCACACTGAACAGAAGGCCTCCGGAAGTCTGGGGATCGCAGAGCAGGTCAATCCATACCTCCTCCACATTTCCTGTATCCAGGCCGTCTCCTGCATACTCTCTGTTCCGGTACGCTCCTCCCGGCACAAGTCCCATACGGGCATAATCCGGCGCCTCTTTCATATAAGCCACATCCCGGGTATGGATATCCAAAGTCACGCTGCTGGCTCTTGCCATCTCCATGCAGTGCCCCAGCAGCCCGAATCCTGTCACATCTGTACAGGCATGTACGGTAATATTTTCCGCAGCCTGTTTTGGCTTTTTATTCAGGGAGGACATAACACGTACTGCTTCTTTTTCCGCCTCCGGGGAAGCCATCTGAGCTTTCACCGCTGTATTCACCACTCCGCTTCCGATCTGTTTGGTCAGAATCAGCACATCTCCGGGCCTGCATCCATAGTTCCGGTATATCCGGTCCGGATGGACAAATCCGGTTACCGACAGTCCATACTTCGGTTCGTCATCCTGAACAGAATGTCCTCCGCACAGAACCGCTCCCGCTTCCAGTACCTTGTCCGCTCCGCCTCTGAGAATCTCTGACAGAATCTCCGGATCCAGACAATTCGGGAAACATACAATATTAAGGGCAATCTTCGGCTCGCCGCCCATAGCGTATACGTCACTGAGGGCATTGGCCGCCGCGATCTGGCCAAAGGTGTACGGATCATCCACCACAGGGGTAAAAAAGTCCAGTGTCTGTATGATCGCAGTGTCATCCGATATTTTGTAAATCGCTGCATCATCTGATGTCTCGACTCCGACGAGCAGACGCTCGTCTGTGAATTCCGGCAGCTTGCCCAGAACCTGGGCAAGGGTCTCAGGACCTATTTTCGCCGCTCATCCGGCGGTCTTTGTCATCTGTGTCAGATGGATCTCTTTATACATACCCGTACACCTCCTTTCTTCAGAATAAATCATTCGTCCTGTCTTTAAGGACGGATAACTTTCCCTGCATTCTGCAGTGTTTCCACAATGCTGTACATATTTGTGACTGTTCCCACTGCCAGTTTGTCCTTTATTCCATAAAAATCAAGGCAGGTTCCGCAGGTCATAATTACAGTCCCCTGCTCCTCCATCTTCTTCAGATCTTCCAGGGACTCAGCGCCTTCCACTGTCAGCTTCGCGCCTCCGTTATAAAAGAGAATCGTCTCCGGAAGCTTATCCAGCTGTGTTACGGCAAACAAGAAACTTTTCATAAGAATCCGTCCCAGCTCATCATCTCCGTCTCCCATCCGGTCAGAAGAGACCGCCACAACGGTTCCCTTATCTGTCGCGCATTCCTCACAGCAGATTTCTGTTTCTTCCGCGCTTTGCCCGGCTTTTCCGGAACCGTCCTTCGACGGATGAATCAGAATCCGGTACTCGCCTTCGCTCTTCTTTTCCTGCGTAACAGAAGCCCCCAGGCTCTCTGCCATTTTGGTTACATTTTTTACCGCTGTCTCATTGTCCACCAGCACTTCAACTGTATCCTGCCCTTTGTTCTCCTCCAGGGCCTTCTTCGTCTTAATAACCGGTATGGGACATGCGTCACCCATTGCATTTACTGTAATCATCGTTGCAATTCTCCTCTTTTATGTCAAATACGCTCTTTCTGTAAATTAACATTTATCCTCAGCGCCGCGCCGGCCGTAAAGGCCCACGCTGCGCTGAGTTCAGGTTCATTATAACACTTCTTAAGTATTGCGGGCAACTGACTTCTGAAGTCATGACTCCTGCTCTTCTACCGCTCAAAATTCGATATTCCCTGTTTCAACCGTAACGCAGCCGGCATTTTGAGACTTTATACATGCAGGTACTGCCGCCGGGCTGAATTGTTATTCTTCACCACTCTGTATAGCCTCATGCAGTGACAGACTATTTTGTGTACTTTCTGTGTACAGTCCCCGGAAAACGTGGTAAAATCGTTTCGTTCAGGTTTTATACCCCATATATCAGAAAATCAGGAGAATGATCATGAATTCCATTCATACACAGAACAAACATATTAATCTGCATGCTCTGCAGGAAGGGCTGCGGGACGGCATTCCCATTGCGCTGGGCTATCTTGCTGTTTCCTTTTCTCTGGGCATTGCGGCTCAAGCGGCAGGCCTGACTCCTTTTCAGGGATTTCTGGCAAGTATCACGACCAATGCCTCTGCCGGTGAATACGCCTGCTTCATGGCCATATCCACCGGAGCCGCCATTACGGAGCTGCTGCTTATTATGCTGATCACCAACGGCCGGTACCTGCTGATGAGCTGTTCCCTCAGCCAGAAATTTTCCCCCGGGACACCTCTGCGCCACCGGCTCCTGGCCGCCTTTGCAATAACAGACGAGATCTTCGGAATCTCCATTGCCATAGGCGGGTACCTGAATCCGTATTACATGTACGGCGCGATCCTGATCGCTTCGCCCTGCTGGGCGCTGGGAACCGTTCTGGGCATTGTGGCCGGAAATATTCTGCCTCTCAGAGCGGTAAGCGCACTGAGCGTGGCTCTGTACGGCATGTTTCTGGCTGTTATCGTTCCCCCGGCCAGAAAGGAAAAGATCATCGGCGTGCTCATTGTAGTCAGCTTTGTATTAAGCTTTGCTTCGGAACACCTGCCCGTTGTCTCTTCCCTTTCCTCGGGAACAAGAACCATTATCCTGACCCTGGTGATCTCGGCCGCAGCCGCCGTGATCCGTCCGGTAAAACTTACAGAAGAGGAGAAGTCTGATGAGATACAGTAATTACATTTATATTTTTATCATGGCGGCTGTTACTTACGCGATCCGTGCACTGCCGCTGACTCTGATCCGGAAACCGATTAAAAACCGCTTTCTTCAGTCTTTTCTTCACTATGTGCCTTACGTTACGCTTGCGGTTATGACATTTCCCGCCATCCTTACTGCCACACAGTCTCCTGTGGCCGGAGCCGCCGCGCTGGCGGCAGGAATTGCGGCAGCCTGGCTGGGAGCCGGACTGCTGCCGGTGGCCGCGATCTGCTGCGGAGTAGTATTTGTACTGGAGCTTTTTCTCTGCTGATGCTTCTGCGATTTCTGATCTGTCTTCTGCGCAGTATAAAGCAGGGGCGGGGACTTGCCTGATCTGATTAAATCACAGGAGGATTGTAAATGTGGCGCCTCCTCCCGGGGTGTCACTGACCTGAATCCTTCCCTTCAGCATCTTTGTCAGTTCTTCTGCTATACTGAGACCCAATCCAAAATTTGCCTTATTCGTATGCGACTTATCCCCGCTGTAAAAACGGTCAAAAATATACTTTTTATCTTCAGCGGAAATCCCCTGCCCGTGATCTGTTATGGAAAAAGAAATCTGTTTTCCCCTGGGGGCAGCCTTTATTTCAATCAGCGAATTATTCTCCGAGTGCTGAATGGCATTATCCATAAAGATGCACAAAATCTGGAATAACCTGTCTTTGTCCGTCGTTAATGCCGGATAAGTGTCCTCTGACAGTTCCAGTTTCAGCTCAATTCCGTTTTTCAGACAAGTCTGTTCATAGGTTTCGTAAAGCGTAATCAGCAGCGTGTCGATTTCAACTTCACTCTTATGTAAGGTCCATGCCTTTGCGTCAGAAGAAGCAAGAATCAGCATATCCTTTACTAAACGGGACAGTCTCATACACTCTGACTCTATAGTGCCCGCTGCCTGCTTTGCTGTTTCATCCAGCGACCTGTTGTCCAGAATGGAATCTGTATTTGCAATCATAACAGCCAGCGGGGATTTTAATTCGTGGGATGCCGTGGCGACAAAATCTTTCTGGCTTTTCAGGATACGTTCTGTGGGCATAAATGCCTTTCTCAGCAGAAACCGCATTATAACAAGCACACCTGCCAGAGCAAGCATCCATGCGGCAGAATACCGCGGAAGCAGTCTGACTAAAATGGTTTTCAGATCTGAAACCGGATAAATGAAAGCAGCCTGATATTCATACTGTCCCGCCGCGGCAATTGACGCAGGGATTGCGTAATAACAGTTCTGCTCTGTACCGGTTATTTCATAAATTCCGCCCTGTGACGTAACTGTGCCGTCCTCCTCTCCTTCCGGAACAATCTGCTGCTGACTGTTCTGCTCTGAAATATCCTCCAGCAGTATATCTGTCTGCGCAGGAAAATCAAAATCACTCTGGTAGATCTCCTGTCCTTCGGTATTTTCGATTACTGCATACAGATGATATTTTTCCTCATAGGAGCGGATCGTGTTTTCCATATCCGACGGGGTATTTTCGAGCTGATAGATCAGCAGCGTAGTCATCCTCTGAAACATTGTACTTTCATTTGTTCTGTCCGTACTGACAGCACTGGCCACCGCAAAGGATATCACAAAAGTAATGATCAGCATGACCGAAACAGTAAAAAGAATATAGAGTTTTTTATATAGACTATTCAGCATGGTTTTTCTCCAGTTTATATCCTGCTCCGTAAACCGTTGTTATTTTACAGAAGCTGTTCAGTTCTCTCAGTCTCTTCCGCAGAAATGATATGTAGTTATCCACATTTCCCGCTTCTACTTCTGATGAAGTGCCCCAGATTTTTAAAACCAGCTGCTCTCTGTTAAAAAGCTTTTCAGGACTTTGGATGAGTACAGAAAACAACTCCGTTTCTCTGGCCGTAAGCTGTACGGATTTCCCATCAGAAGATAACTTTCTGTTTTCTTTGTCAAAAGTCAGATCCCCGTACTGCAGCTTTCCGGACAGCTGCAGATCCGCCGGGCGTCTTATCAGTGCCCGGACTCTTGCAGAAAGTTCTCTGATATGGAAGGGTTTTACCAGGTAATCATCTGCTCCCCCGTCCAGGCCTTCTATTCTGTTGTCCAGGGCGTCCATGGCGGTAATAATGATAACGGGAATGCGAATCCCTTTTTTCCTCATAGCCTTAATAATCGTCAGACCGTCTATAACCGGCAGCATACGGTCGATAATCGCAAGATCGTAAGCGTACTCTGTATTCAGCGCATAAAACATGGCGGTTTCCCCGTCGCTGACACAGTCCACAATATACTTTTCTTTTTCCAGAGCGTTCTGTATCACTGAACAAAGCTCTGCATCATCTTCTACAAGAAGTATTTTCATATTTCTCAGTCCCTCTTCTTAAATTTCTCCCTATTATAGCAGAAAAAGTCTGTAAAAATCCTCTAAAAAGTGTTTCGGACTTTCTCCGGATTTACAGGATTTTTAGAAAGGTTCTGTTCTAGAATAAGGCCGCATCAAAAATGAAAGGTGGAATACAGAATGAAACGAAAAATTATCATCAGGACAATTTTAACAGGATTATGTATCTTTGCACTGGCCGGCTGCGGACAAAGCGGCTCTGACACGCCCCGGACGCCGGTACAGTCTGACAGCGCCGGCGGCAGCTCAGGCGCCCCGGACACTTCCGGCAGTAACAGCGGCGGCAGTATCATTGACTCTGCGGCCCTGACCGGAAATGTAATCGACTTTTCAGACAGCGGCTGTTCTGTCAGTCAGGCACAAAAAATTGAAGGCGGCGCCGCTTTAAAATCGGAAGCGGAGGGGCAGGAAAATAAAGAAAACGCCGTTACTGTGAATTACAGCGCTGACTGCGAATTTCTCCTCGCTGAACTGAACACACAGGCTGAAGATCTCACGAATGTAACCCGCGGCTCAGTTTCTGATATAAAGAAGCAGTCGATAGTTTATGTGTACGGTAATTTCATCGACGCTCATAACTTAAACGCAGACAAAATTATTATTGCCCGTTTTGAACAGAGGTGACTGCTATGAAATTTTATCAGCTTGCTCTGAAATATCTGCTGAGAAAGAAATCGAAAACATTTTTACTGTTTTTTGTGCTGCTGCTTGTAAACACAATGATTCTGAGCATCTGTATGATCCTGCGGGCCACAGATAAGTCCATGCAGTCCATGCAGGCAAAAATGTCCTCGAAAATCATTGCCGAAGTATCAGACGCGAATACCGGGATTACGGATGCCGAGGCGGAACAGATCCGGAATCTGCCGGACGTGGGCTTCGTAAACCGGATCGGAAGATATGAAGCATTTCCGTCAGATTTTTCGCCGGTTACCGCAAACGCTTCTTCGGAGGAAGATAACCGGAAAGTGGCCCTGCTCTCCTATGATGATCTGGAAAAGGACAGTCCGTTTTCTGAACTGCAGTATCATCTGACTTCCGGCGGATATATAACAGAAAATACAAGAGGCGCCGTTATTCATGAATCACTGGCGGCTCAGAATGGGCTGCAGATCGGAGACAAACTGGAGCTTTCCGGAGAAAACGGCGATACGGTGTCTGTTACGATTACAGGACTGTTCCGGTCCGCAGGGAGAATTGAGGATAAGCAGCCCGCCGCGGCGACAGCTGTCAACCGGATTGAAAACCAGATTTTTATCGATAACGAAACCTGTAAGGAATTGCTGAAGGACAGCAGTTTTTATCAGCTTTCCATCTATACAGAAAACCCGGAAAACATAAATTCTCTCCGGAGTCAGGTTCAGGAAATATCAGGCGGCAAAGCAGATATCCGTACGTCGGACGCTCTTTACCGGCAGATGTCTGCTCCCCTGGAACAGATCAGCCGTACAGCAAAACTTATGCTGGCGCTGACTTTATCAGCAGGTACCATCATCGTCTCTCTGCTGCTGTGTATGTGGATGAGGACAAGGCACAAAGAAATGGCCGTCTTTCTGAGTCTGGGAAAGAAAAAAAGCGAAATCATACTGCAGGTATTCTGCGAGTCCGGAATCGTTTTTCTTGTATCTGTACTCGCTGCTGCCCTGGCAGGAAACGGTGTTCAGACATTTTTACAGGATATGATTCCCGGCCCGGAAACAGCAGATACGGGACTGACTGTCCTGCTGGGAATAAGGGATGTGGGCGCGCTGGCGGGATTGGGAAGCATCCTTGTCTTCATCGCTTTATGCGTCTCGCTTATTCCGGCATTAAGAGCAAATCCAAAGGATATTTTAGCAAGAATGGAGGGATAGCAGATGAATTTTTTCAAACTGGCAGAACGCTCTGTCTTAAGGAAACCGGTAAAAAGTATTCTGCTTTTACTGATTGTATTTGTAATCAGCACCCTGCTTTTGTCCGGCATGTCATGCAGAAATGCAAGTGTTGAAGTGCAGGATAAAACCAGACAGGCAATCGGCGCCGGTTTCCTGCTGGAAAAGAATGACGAATACAGAGCGAAACGCATTAACGAATTATCAGAAAAGCTGGGAGAGAAAGAAGGAGAGCTGGACGGCTATTATCAGAAGAAAATTGTCGTAAACGGGAGTATAAACTGGAATACGGGCACAACCAATTCTTTTGAAACACTGAATCTGAAAGATATTGAAAAAATCTCTGAAACAGAGGGAATAAGCGACTATAATATCACGACAGCCATAACCGCTGTCAACCCTGTTAATTTCCGCAGAATCGAGGACAAAGACACAGACCAGAGCGCGGACGAAGGCGGCGTAAGTCTGATCGGGAACCGGGATATGAAGATGGATACCAACGTCCTCTCCGGAAATCTCCGGATCAAAGAAGGCCGGATGGTACAGCCGGACGATACGGACGTGTGCGTAATTTCCCAGGAGCTGGCCCAGGCAGATAATCTGAAAATCGGCGATAAACTTTCGTTCAATGATTACCACGACAAAGAGAACTCGCCGGCTGCGGAAGCAGAGATTATCGGGATCTACCAGGTCAGCCAGAAAATGAGTCCGCTCATGCAGGGTGATACCTACCGCTCTGAAAATGTAATCTTTACAGATTTATACTTCCCTCAGAAAGCAGAGGGCGAAACAAGTCCTCTGTTCCAGAGAGCATATTTTAAAGTCGGAAATATCAATGATTACGACACAGTAAAAGAAAGAATAAAAGAAGCAGATATAGACTGGCAGCAGTACGATTTAATCGATAATAATGGAAATTCCGAAACCATGTCCTCAAATTTCAATGATCTTGACAAAATCAGCGAAACAATGATTGCCGTGATTTCTGCGGCCGGCTTCTTTATCCTTATTTTCGTTTTTCTCTTCTGGATCAAAAACCGCGTACACGAAATCGGCGTATTCCTTTCACTGGGAATCTCCAGGCCGGCAATTATCGGACAGATCTGGACCGAAGCTGTAATGACGGCATTTCTTTCTGTCCTGCTGTCCTTCGCGATTGCTCCCGCTGTATCACGGACAGCAGCAGATTATCTGGTTGCCCGTCAGGTACAGCAGGCCGAAGAGAAAGCGGAAAATGACAGCGGAAAAGCAGCGACCGAATATACCGCCCCGCAGCAGAATGTGCAGAAAGTAAATGTAACCATTACTCCTGCCATGTATCTTGCCGACGGAGCAGGCGTACTTCTGCTTATTACTTCATCTGTCATGATATCCGGGATATCGGTATTAAAAAGGAATCCAAAGGATATTTTATCGGAAATGAGTTAACACAAGGAGGATCTGACAATGCTGGAAATAAGAAATGTATATTACGCTTATAAATCCAAAAAGAGCAAAACCATTCTGAACGGTGTTTCCGCTGTTTTTGAAGAAGGCGTTTTCTATTCAATTATCGGTGCAAGCGGGGCAGGAAAAACAACTCTTTTATCCTTGCTGGCGGGATTAGATGTCCCGCTCAGAGGTGCCGTCTTCTGCAATGGAGAAAATATTCAGAAAAACGGATTAAACTACCACAGAAAACACAATATCTCTCTGGTCTTTCAGAATTATAACCTGATTGATTACCTGACTGCCGTGGAAAATGTAAAGCTGGGCGGCAGTAAAAATCCGGAACGGCTGCTCACAGAAGTCGGTATTGAAAAAGAAGACTGGAAAAGGAATGTGCTCCAATTATCCGGCGGCCAGCAGCAAAGAGTTGCCATTGCCAGAGCTCTGGCCAGCGACGCTCACGTACTGCTGGCTGACGAGCCCACAGGCAATCTTGATGAAACTACCGCAGATGAAATTATCACTCTCTTAAAAAAGACCGCCCACGAACTCGGCAAGTGCGTGATAGTTGTCACACACAGCCGGCACCTGGCAGAAGAAGCCGATCAGGTGCTGGAAATAAAAAATGGTGCTGTCTCCGTCCGTTCTGAGTGATATAGATTCGGATTTGCCGAAGGGAATTTCCGGACTGCAGACACAAACCGGAAGGGAAGGAAGTTTTTATAAGACGGATTCAGAAGAGGGGGACAGGGAATTCTGATTCCGTTCCATGAGTTAAGAAAAATAACGGAACCTGGGAATCAGCTAAAAGCAGAATTTGCAGCGGGCTAACTCGCATGCGCTCGGACAGAGCCCGCTGTAAATCCTGACGCTGATTCTCAGGTTCCTATTTTTCTAAACTCATTCCAGAGTCATCAGAATTCCCTGTCCCCCTCTTCTGAAAGGC
>DXIU01000052.1 GCA_019112765.1 Candidatus Mediterraneibacter norwichensis
TAAAAGAAATGCGGAGAAGCTGATTTTTCTTTTTGCGGTACTGACGGCGTCTCTGGTGACTGTTATCGGGTTCCGGCAGGTGGAGGCTGCCGGGCGGCAGGAACTGCAGCAGCATCTTGCCGGCCAGGTTCTGCGTTTTCACGTGATTGCAAACAGTGACAGTGACGAGGATCAGGAACTGAAACTGCAGGTGAGGGATGCTGTGCTGGATTATTTTGCGGATGAGATGCCGGAAAGCGGGGATGCTTCCCAGGCAGCTGCATGGGCGCGGCAGCATACGGATGAGATTGAAGAAGCGGGCAGAAGGGCGCTTGCGGAGGCGGGATCAGACGAGACAGTCAATGCGGCTGTAACCACCTGTTTTTTCCCGGACAGAACGTATGGGGATATGACATTCCCGGCGGGAAACTACGAGGCGCTGCGGGTAGAGATCGGCGCGGCCGAAGGCCATAACTGGTGGTGTGTGCTCTATCCGAATCTGTGTTTCCTGGATTCCACTAATGCAGTTATGCCGGACGAGGGGAAGCAGAAGCTGAAAAATGTACTGACTGAGGAGGAGTATTCCAGTATCACAGCCACATCCAGTTTTAAAATAGGCTGGTTTTTCTGGTAAAAAGCAGAATTAATATAACAGGAGATAAAATGATAGAAAATGACAGAGTTTCTGATAAAACATTTTATAAAGGACTATAAGGAAGTGGAGAAGGTGTCCGTGCGGACGGCGTATGGTGTTCTGGCAAGCATTGTGGGCATCTTCTGCAATGTTTTTTTATTTGCGGTAAAATTTGTGGTCGGCTTTATTCTGAACAGCGTGTCTGTTACTGCAGATGCCTTTAACAATCTTTCAGATGCAGGTTCTTCCATTATAAGTTTTGTGGGAGTAAAAATGGCAGAAAAGCCGGCCGACAGGGATCACCCCTTTGGACACGGAAGAATCGAGTACATTGCGGCTCTTGTCGTGTCTTTTCTTGTGCTGGAGGTGGGATTTACATTTCTGAAGGATTCCATTGGCAAGATCCGGACGCCGGAGGCCCTGAACTTTCAGACAGTTTCTGTGGCAATCCTTATCGTTTCCATAGCAGTAAAGCTGTGGCTGGGTCTGTTTAACCGGAAACTGGGAGAAAGGATCAATTCCAAGGTCATGATGGCAGTCTTTACAGATTCTATGGGAGACGTGATCACAACAGGAGCAACGATTCTGTCTCTGATCTTTTTCCGCCTGACAGGAATCAATATTGACGGAATTGTCGGCGTAGGCGTTGCGCTGGTTGTCATGTGGGCAGGAGTGGGAATTGCCAGAGATACGCTGGAGCCTCTGATCGGTGAAGCCATTGATCCGGAGGTCTATAAAGAAATCAAAAGTTTTGTGGAGAGCTATGACGGCATTGAAGGAACCCACGATCTGCTTGTACATAACTACGGGCCGGGCCGGAGTATGGCGTCCATTCATGCCGAGGTGCCAAATGATGTGGACATTGAACAGTCCCATGAAATCATTGACCGGATTGAGCGGGAAGCGGCGAAGAAGCTGGGAATCTTTCTGGTTATCCATATGGATCCGGTAGAAATGAAAGATCAGAGAGTGCTTCAGGTCCGGGATCGGGCTGTGCAGATTCTGAAGGAGCTGGATCCGGCGTGTTCGATTCACGATTTTCGTATGGTACACGGAGAAAATCAGATAAATCTTATCTTTGACATGGTGATTCCCATTGAGTATGATGAGGAAATGAGAAAAGAGCTCCCGCAGAAGCTGGCAGACCGGCTGAAGGAGTCAGATCCCAGATATGAGTGCGTAATAACTGTTAAATATGATTATGTTGCAAAAAATAAGGAGTGATACTGTTATGGCAGGTGTGAAGAAGAACAGATTTGAATTTGAGGCGAGAGTCCGCTACAGTGAGATTGACCACAGAGGAACCATGACACTGCCGGCGCTGATCAATTATTTCCAGGACTGCAGCACATTTCATTCAGAAGCGATAGGACTGGGGATGAACCGGCTGAAACAGGAACGGAAAGCCTGGGTGCTTTCTTACTGGCAGATCATAGTAAAACGCTATCCCGGACTGTGCGAGAAAATTACCACAGGTACCTTCGCCACGGAGTTCAAAGGACTCTATGGAAACCGGAATTTCTATATGAAAGACGAAGCCGGAGAGCAGATCGCCTGCGCTAACTCCATCTGGGTATTTATGGATCTGGAAAAAGGCCGGCCTGCCCGTCCGACTCCGGAGCATATCGAACCGTACGGAACAGAAGCTCCCCTGGATATGCCCTATGAGGGAAGGAAGATTGAGCTTCCGGCAGAAAGCGGGGAGAGGGAGCCCTTCCCGGTGCGGAAGTATCATATTGATACAAATGAGCATGTAAACAACTGCCAGTATGTGCAGATGGCACTGGAAATGCTGCCGGGAGACGTACAGATCCGGCAGGTGAGAGTGGATTACAAAAAATCAGCCGTGCTTGGCGATATGGTCTGTCCCCGTCTGGCTGAAGAAAATGACAGAACAGTGGTTGAACTCTGCGACAGAGACGGAAAACCATATGCAGTTGTGGAATTAAAATAAACAGGCGGCGGATTTCCGGAAAATGAAAAGGGGCAGGCCGGATTACTCCATTGTCCTCAGCACTTCTTCCAGCACATCTTCAGCAAACGCCGTAGTATGTGAAGCGTGATCCGACACGCCGGGAGCTGAGCCGGATACCGCATAGCTTGTCCCCGCGGTTTCCAGCATCTCGATATCATTGTACTGGTCTCCCAGGGAAATACATTCCTCCGCGCTGATGTGAAAGTAATCAAGAAATGTCTGAAGCGCAGTTCCTTTATTTACATTCGGAGGGATAAAATCAATCCATATATTTCCGGATGTTACGGCCCGGATCTCCGGGGAAAACAGATCCGTCAGATGCTTCAGATATTCCAGAATAACCTGCTGGCTGTCGGTCAGATTACACACGGCAATCTTAATAAAAGGCCCCTTTGCCTTCACAATATCGTCTACAATTTCTGTTGTATTTCCCATAACATTACAGATATGATTTACAAATGCCGGATTATGGCCCTCGATTACAGAACAGTCCTCTCTGGAAAGCAGAATATCAAAATCCGGCGCTTTTCTGATCTCCGCGATAATACGCCGGATCAGGTCTTCACTGAGAAGAGAGCGGAAGATAACC
Source organism: Candidatus Mediterraneibacter norwichensis (assembly GCA_019112765.1). Taxonomy (GTDB): domain Bacteria; phylum Bacillota; class Clostridia; order Lachnospirales; family Lachnospiraceae; genus Mediterraneibacter; species Mediterraneibacter norwichensis. Next base: position 3,178 of record DXIU01000052.1, read on the forward strand.
TCTCCGTTATGGACGCAGAGGGCGCCGTTTTCCGCTATATATGAAATATCATTTTCAATCCCCTGAAAGAGACGCCGCTCATTGTCGTACTGCCGGCCGCTGGCCGCAATGAACCGGACTCCCCTTTCCGTCAGTCTGTGTACAAGATCAAGCACCCGGGGAGACAGACTCTGCTCGCCGCCGTGAAGAAGGGTGCCGTCCAGGTCGCTTGCTATTAATTTTATCATAATGAAATATCCTCCAGTTAACAGATTCATTTTCATAAGTTCATAAGTAGTATAGCGGAAAAATGCCGGCACGTAAACGTCTTTTCTATCTGCCGGAAGGTTAAAAAGAAGTAAACAGCAGATCAGAGTACAGTTCTGTCTTTATGTAACAAACAAGAAATAGTTGTAACTTCTTTGCAATAGTAATATAATATAAGCTGTGTGAAAAACAGATATTTCCATCTGAATTCAGGCATACAAATAAAACGAAGAGATTAAGAGGATGACATTATGGGAAAATATTTTGGAACAGACGGCTTTCGCGGTGAAGCAAATGTTGTGCTTACAGTGGAGCATGCGTTTAAAGTAGGAAGATATCTTGGCTGGTATTTCGGACAGGACCATAAAGCAAGAGTTGTGATCGGAAAAGATACAAGAAGGAGCAGCTACATGTTTGAGTATGCTCTCTCGGCAGGACTGACTGCGTCCGGAGCAGACGCGTACCTTCTGCATGTAACGACAACGCCCAGTGTATCTTATGTGGTAAGGACGGAGGGATTTGACTGCGGAATCATGATTTCTGCCAGCCACAATCCGTTTTATGACAACGGAATTAAAGTAATCAACAGCGCCGGGCACAAGATGGAGGCAGAGGTTGAGAATAAGATCGAGGCATATATTGACGGAGAAACAGAGGAACTGCCTCTGGCGGTAAAAGAAAATATCGGACGCACGATAGATTATTCCGCCGGGCGGAACAGATATATCGGCCACCTTATTTCTCTGGCGACACGCTCTTTCAAAGATATGAAGGTAGGACTTGACTGTGCGAACGGAAGCTCCTTCTCTATTGCGAAAAGCGTATTTGACGCACTTGGCGCAAGAACATATGTGATCAACAATGAGCCGGACGGAACAAATATCAATACGAACTGCGGCTCTACTCATATCAATGTGCTCCAGGACTTTGTAAAAGAAAACAGCCTGGATGTGGGGTTTGCATATGATGGAGACGCGGACAGATGTATTGCCGTAGACGAAAACGGCAATGTGGTAGACGGAGACCGGATTATGTATGTCTGTGGAAAATATCTGATGGAACAGGGCCGTCTGAAGGACAACACAATTGTTACGACGGTTATGTCAAATCTGGGACTGTATAAAGCCTGCGACAAGATCGGTATGAAATACGAGCAGACTGCAGTCGGCGATAAATATGTTTATGAAAACATGATGAAAAACGGATTCGTGCTGGGCGGCGAACAGTCCGGTCATATTATCTTCAGCAAACATGCAAAAACAGGAGACGGAATCCTTACTTCCCTGATGCTTATGGAAGTAATCCTTGAGAAAAAGCAGTCCCTGGGCAAACTTGCTGACGAGGTAAAAATCTATCCTCAGATTCTGAAAAATGTCCGTGTAAAAGATAAAAAGACAGCAAGAGAAAATCCGGCTGTCACAGCGGCAGTTCAGAAAGCTGCGGATGAACTGGGAAGCGATGGCCGTATCCTTGTAAGAGAAAGCGGCACAGAGCCCGTGATCCGCGTTATGGTCGAAGCAGCATCCGACGAGATCTGCGAGAAATATGTGGATGGAGTTATTGAAGTCATAAAAGCAGAGGGGCTGACAGAGTAATTCGGATTTGTCGAAATGAACTTGAATTAAGAAATACCGGAAAATATTCAGAATTTCCTGGATAGAACGGGACGGAGATACGTGATGCGGGATCCTTGTTCCACTCCGGAATCTGAGAAAAATAAAGGG
>DXIU01000053.1 GCA_019112765.1 Candidatus Mediterraneibacter norwichensis
CGGGGAACTGTGAGTGAAGAGGCGTCCGAAAACACCTGGATACCAGGAGATTGGATAATCGGATCTGGAAATGAGGGATGTGTGCTTTTGTTTCCGTTCCGCAGATAAAGAAAAACTAAAAAACCTGACGACAGGCTAAGAGCAAAATTTGCAGCAGAAAACTCGCATTCGCTCAGACATTTCTACTGTAAATTTTAACGCCTGCCGCCAGGTTTTCTGTTTTTCTAATATCTGCTCCAAAGTCACCAAAAGCACACATCCCTCATTTCCAGAAGCCGCATCCAATCGGCGGTATCCTGCTGCTTTCTGCGCACATCCAGTCAGCAGTATCCCCGACAATTCCGAATTTCATAAAACAGGAAAAAACCGGAGCTGTTCCGACTGCAGCTGACCGGATCCAGTGCATCAGTACTGCCTGTCCCCCTCTTCTGAATCCGTCTTATAAAAACTTCCTTCCCTTCCGGTTTGTGTCTGCTGTCCGGAAGTTCCCTTCGACAAATCCGAATTTTTATACATAAGGTGTACTTATAAGTGAGCTTTAAAATAAATCAAGTTAAATTTAGTATGTCCATACCGGAAAATGGTTGACATATGTTTGGAATTTTTGTAGTATATCAGTTAAATATTTACATTTGCTTATAGTTGGATTCAAAAGAAAGAGAGGTCATTGTACATGGGAAAGATTATTGGCGAGGGGATTACATTTGATGACGTTCTGCTGGTTCCGGCATATTCAGAGGTAATTCCTAATGAGGTGGATCTGTCAACTTATCTGACGAAGAAGATTAAGCTTAATATTCCGATGATGAGCGCAGGTATGGATACAGTTACTGAGCATCGGATGGCGATCGCTATGGCCCGTCAGGGAGGTATCGGAATTATCCATAAAAATATGACAATCGAGCAGCAGGCAGAAGAGGTTGACAAGGTGAAGAGATCGGAGAATGGAGTTATTACAGATCCGTTTTTCCTTTCACCGGAAAATACGCTTGAAGATGCCAACAATCTGATGGCCAAGTTCAGAATTTCAGGCGTGCCTATTACAGAAGGACGCAAGCTGGTCGGTATTATTACAAACCGTGATCTGAAATTTGAGGAAGACTTCTCCAAGAAAATAAAAGAATCCATGACGTCCGAAGGTCTGATCACGGCAAAAGAGGGAATTACTCTTGAGGAAGCAAAGAAGATTCTTGCAAAAGCAAGAAAGGAAAAACTTCCGATTGTGGATGATGAAGGAAATCTGAAAGGTCTTATCACAATCAAGGATATTGAAAAACAGATCAAATACCCGCTGTCCGCGAAGGATTCCCAGGGCCGGCTGCTCTGCGGCGCGGCAATCGGTATTACTGCAAACTGCCTGGAACGCGTGGAAGAACTTGTAAAGGCAAAAGTGGACGTGATTGTGATGGATTCCGCTCACGGACATTCTGCAAACGTTCTCAGGACAGTCAGAATGGTAAAAGAAAAATATCCGGATCTGCAGGTGATTGCAGGTAATGTGGCTACAGGCGCAGGAACGAAGGCGCTGATCGAGGCCGGGGTGGATGCTGTAAAAGTCGGAATCGGACCGGGATCCATCTGTACGACACGTGTGGTTGCAGGTATCGGTGTCCCGCAGATTACCGCGGTTATGGACTGTTATGAGACAGCAAAGGAATACGGTATTCCGATTATTGCTGACGGCGGTATCAAATATTCCGGCGATATGACAAAAGCGATTGCGGCCGGAGCGAATGTGTGTATGATGGGAAGTATTTTCGCGGGATGTGACGAAAGTCCGGGAACATTCGAACTGTACCAGGGAAGAAAGTACAAAGTATACCGCGGCATGGGCTCTATTGCTGCCATGGAGAATGGAAGCAAAGACCGTTATTTCCAGGAGAATGCGAAAAAGCTTGTTCCGGAAGGCGTAGAGGGACGTGTTGCATATAAAGGAACCGTAGAGGATACCGTGTTCCAGCTTATGGGAGGTCTCCGCTCCGGTATGGGTTACTGCGGCACGCATACAGTTGAAGAACTGAAGGCAAACGGACGTTTTATCAAGATTTCTGCTGCGTCTCTGAAAGAGAGCCATCCGCATGATATTCATATTACAAAAGAAGCGCCGAACTACAGCGTAGATGAATAAAGAGAAAAGAAGCTGAATAAACAGCTTCAGCAAAGAGGCCGTCTGCCGGGAGTAATTTTCCGGCAGGCGGCCTCTGACATTGAATTCTTTATTTGCGGAGACTGAAATCCCTGGGATCTGCATATCCGGATCAGAGGAAGACATCCGCTTCCTTGTCACTGCGGCAGACTTTTTTCAGCTTATTTTCTAACATGCGCAGTTTCAGAGAATTAACACTGCGGGCATTCTGTCTGCAGATGCGGATACATTTCATGCAGGAGATACACTTCTTTGAATCTGTTTTCTTCGGATCCTTCAGCGAAATCGCTCCGGCAGGACAGACTTTGGCACAGGAGCCGCATTCGGTACACAGGTTTGCGTCTGCTTTTGGAGTCAGCGGCACTGTGCCGTATTTGCGGTATGGAGAATTGCCCGGGACTTTTAACTGGATGTGATCAAAATTCTTCTCGTTTTTAATCCGTCGGTTTAATTCTACGCCGAATTCTCCGATTGTTTTCAGATCATCCTTATTTGGCCTGCGGGAACCGATGGCCGGCACAATTGAATGTTCCGTGGGAAAAGCTGCGGCGCCGATTACCTTAAATCCGTGAGATTCCGCTTCCGTTTTCAGTTCCAGAAGCGCGTCTTCATATTCCCGGCAGCCATAGGTAACAATAAGAGCGGCGGGAGTGTTTTTCCCTGTAATATTCTGCAGATATTCTGTAAAAAGCGCGGGAACGCGTCCGCCGTATACAGGAGCGGCAAAAAGAACAAAATCATTTTCTGCAAATTTTAAAACAGGTTTTTTGGTCTTATACACGGAAAAGTCAAAAGAAACAGATTTGAGCCCGATATGCCGGGCGGTTTCCATAACAGCTTTTCGGGTTGTCCCCGTAGGGCTGAAGTATACAAGTTTAAGTTCATTCATCTTCATAGTAAAGGCCTCCTTTTGTATGTAATCATATCATATTGCATAATAAATTACTACAATCCGGAGGAAACGGACAGCCCCTTGTTTCGGACTGCGAAAGTATTTATAATATAATAGACTGGAACATGGTTCTGCGGTCCGGCGCTGCCGGTTCTGCAAAATGATTTTATTTTAGAGAGGAAAATACTATGGCTGAATATGATGTGATTATAATAGGAGCAGGCCCGGGCGGGATTTTTGCCGCATATGAGCTGGCGCGGCTTGCGCCTGAAATGAAGGTTGCGGTGATGGAGGCAGGCTCTCCTCTCGAAGAACGGAAATGTCCTATTGACGGAAAGAAAGTGAAGAGCTGCATTAAATGTAAAACCTGCGCGATTATGAGCGGGTTCGGAGGCGCGGGAGCCTTTTCTGACGGAAAGTATAATATTACAAACGATTTCGGCGGAACATTATATGAGTATATCGGGCGTGAGAAAGCAGTAGAGCTGATGGAATACGTAGATAAGATCAATGTGGAGAACGGCGGTCAGGATACGAAGATGTATTCTACAGCAGGAACCCGCTTTAAAAAGCTGTGTATGCAGAATAAGCTGAAGCTCCTGGATGCTTCCGTGCGCCATCTTGGAACAGATATTAATTATATTGTTCTGAAAAATCTCTATCACAGGCTGAAGGATAAAGTAGAATTCCGTTTCCACTGCCGTGTGGACCGGCTGGAGAAGACCGGTGAAGGATACAAAGTATGGCAGGGGGACAACTGTGACACATGCAGAGAATGTATTGTCTCGGTGGGAAGAAGCGGAAGCAAGTGGATGGAAGAGATCTGCCGCGGGATGGATATTCCGACCCGCTCCAACCGGGTTGATATCGGAGTCAGAGTGGAGCTCCCTGCTGAGATATTTTCCCATCTTACAGATGAACTGTACGAGAGCAAAATCGTATACCGGACAGAAAAATTTGAAGACCGGGTCCGCACGTTCTGTATGAATCCGAATGGTATTGTGGTAAATGAAAATACAAACGGAATCGTAACAGTGAACGGACACAGTTATGAGGATGCGGAAAAGCAGACGGAGAATACCAATTTTGCTCTTCTGGTGGCAAAACATTTTTCCGAGCCTTTTAAAGACAGCAACGGATACGGCGAAAGTATTGCCCGCCTGTCCAACATGCTGGGCGGCGGAGTAATTGTTCAGCGGTTCGGCGATCTGATCCGGGGCAGACGGAGTACGCACAACAGGATCGAAGATGGCTTTGTTGTCCCGACCCTTTCCGCGGAACCCGGAGATCTGAGTCTTGTGCTTCCAAAGAGGATTCTGGACGGCATTATTGAGATGATATATGCACTGGACAAAATCGCTCCGGGCACGGCCAATGACGACACGCTGCTTTACGGCGTGGAGGTCAAATTTTACAACATGGAAGTGGAACTGAACAGCCGTCTTGAAACAAAGTACAAAGGCCTTTATGTAATTGGCGATGGAAGCGGAGTCACACATTCTCTTTCCCATGCCTCCGCGAGCGGAGTGTGCGTGGCAAGGGAAATCGCGCAGGGATAATATGCCCCTGCGGAAACGGAAAAAACTATCAGTTGTAAAACAGGTATAAATGGAGTATAATACTTCTAGAAAAGTAAAAAAAGTTAACCTGAGATGTGCGACAACCCTGTAATTTTGAACCTACAATACTTTAAAAGGGATTCTTATATTTCTGTAATATGTCAGGCCTCCGACTTGCAGTGGAAGACAAAAAAGCAGATGCGGTTGCCCACCTAGCTGTGGCTAGGAGTCAAAATACAGGACCGGCATTTTGGGGAAATACTAATGATAAAGGCGGTCGTCCTGTACGGCCGCTTTTTCCGTAGAAATGTATCTCAGAAGAAAAAGCCTCCGCTGTCATGAGGCGGCGCTGTTATTTATAAGTATGCAGGAGTGTTTTCAAAATGGGGAAATGGAAAAAGATCCGGACGCAGATATTGAGAATTATCGTCACTGTTACTTCGCATCACACCGGGGCGTATGCGGCGCAGGCGGCGTATTTTTTTGTGCTTTCCCTGATCCCCATTTTCCTTCTGCTCCTTACCATGGTACAGTTTACACCCGTTACTATGAACGATGTGATGGAAGCTGTGCTTCAGGTGTTTCCGGAGTCTGTAGCTCCGCTGATCCGGTCGATTGTAATTCAGGTATATACACAGTCGGGAACGGTGATTCCTGTTACAATTATTGTGGCGCTCTGGTCAGCGGGCAAAGGCGTTCTGTCTGTGACATCCGGTCTCAACTGCATTTATGCAAAAACAGAGACCCGGAATTATTTTTACCTCAGGATCAGGGCTTCGTTTTATACGGTTCTCTTTCTTCTGGCAATTATGCTTTCTCTGATTCTGTCAGTGTTTGGAAACAGCATCAGCGTAATGCTGTATGAATATGTCCCGTTTCTGAGCAAAGTGGTGGATTTCATTATTCGCATTAGAACGTTTGTGACGCTTGTTGTATTGACGGTATTCTGGGATCTTGTATATAAATTCCTCCCGAACAGAAAAAACAGGGCAAAGACGACCTTGCGCAGACAGCTGCCAGGGGCAGTTTTCACCGCCTGCGGGTGGCTGCTTGTCTCATTTATATTCTCTGTTTATCTGGATATTTTTACAGGATTTACAAATATGTACGGAAGTCTTACCACAATTATTCTGATTCTGCTCTGGCTTTATGTGTGTATGTACATTATCCTTCTGGGCGGGGAAGTAAACGCTTTGCTTGAAAGGTTTTATATAGGGCGCAGAGAGAGAACAGAGACAGAAAAAACGGAAGAAAAGCCGGGTGAAAAAGAATGAGAAAATCTTGACAAACAAAAAAGCTGTGTTAGAATGTATAATGAAATTCGAGCATATATATCAGGAATATAAAAGGCTATGACCGTGCAAAGTAGAGTGTCGTTTTCTGCCAGAGAGAGAAGATCACCGGCTGAAAGTCTTCTTCAGTTCAGGCGGCAGTTGAATTTCCCACGTGAGCTGCGTTTTTGAAACTCTTTATGCGGAGTAGAAGGCGACGTAAGTTGTACGTTACACAAGTTTGAGTGTCTGCGGTTATAGCGCAGGAATCAGGGTGGTACCGCGGGTTATCAGGCCTCGTCCCTTTTTGGGACGGGGCTTTTTTGATGCCATGACATACAGAGAAACTGCCGGCGGCAGGTTCTTTATGTTTTACAGAAGCAGTTCTGTCTTGGAGTGTACCTGAAAGAAGAAAGGAGCAGCAGAAAATGAAAGAAAAACTGGAACAGATCAAAGCAGAGGCAACCGCGCAGATTCAGGCAGCGGATATTCCGGAAAAGCTGAACGACGTGCGTGTAAAGTTCCTCGGAAAAAAAGGTGAGCTGACGGCAGTTCTTAAAGGAATGAAAGACGTAGCTCCGGAAGACAGGCCGAAAGTAGGGCAGCTGGTTAATGAGACGAGAGCGGCAATCGAGGCGATGCTTGAGGAGAGCAAAGCAAAAATGGAAAAAGCAATCCGGGAAAAGAAAATGAAGGAAGAAGTAATTGACGTTACCCTCCCTTCCAGAAAGAACCGGATGGGACACAGGCATCCGAATACAATTGCCCAGGAAGAAGTGGAGAGGATCTTTGTCGGAATGGGCTATGAGGTCGTAGAAGGCCCGGAAGTAGAGTACGATGAGTATAATTTCGAGAAACTTAATATTCCGGCAGATCATCCGGCAAAGGATGAACAGGATACATTTTATATTAACAAGGATATCGTGCTTCGTACCCAGACTTCACCGGTTCAGGCGCGTGTTATGGAACAGGGAAAACTCCCGATAAGGATCATCTCACCGGGACGTGTGTTCCGTTCTGATGAGGTGGATGCAACCCATTCTCCGTCTTTCCATCAGATCGAAGGCCTTGTAATTGATAAAAATATCTCATTTGCGGATCTGAAAGGAACTCTGGAGGTCTTTGCAAAAGAGATGTTCGGCCCGGAAACGAAGACAAAATTCAGACCGCATCATTTCCCGTTTACAGAGCCAAGCGCTGAGGTGGATGTAAGCTGCTTCAAGTGCGGAGGAAAAGGATGCCGTTTCTGCAAAGGCTCCGGCTGGATTGAAATTCTCGGCTGCGGCATGGTACATCCTCATGTACTGGAAATGTGCGGCATTGATCCGAAAGAATACAGCGGATTTGCATTTGGTGTGGGACTTGAGCGTATCGCGCTCCTGAAATACGAAATCGATGACATGCGCCTGCTCTACGAAAATGACATCCGCTTCCTGAAACAATTTTAGGCGCGATTCCAGATGAAACAGATTTTATTTTACAGAAAGGATTTTTGTTATGAATACTTCATTATCATGGATTAAGGCATATGTTCCGGATCTTGATGTGACTGCTCAGGAATATACAGACGCGATGACGCTTTCCGGCACAAAGGTGGAAGGCTATGAGGAGATGGACGCTGATCTGGACAGGATTGTGATTGGCCAGATTGAGAAAATTGAGAAACATCCGGATGCGGATAAACTGATTATCTGTCAGGTAAATATCGGAGATCAGGTGATTCAGATTGTTACCGGAGCCCCGAATGTTAAGGAAGGGGATAAAGTACCGGTTGTTCTGGACGGCGGACGTGTGGCGGGAGGCCATGAGCCGGGGCAGAAAGTAGCCGGCGGAATTAAGATTAAAAAAGGAAAACTCCGCGGTGTTGAAAGCTGCGGTATGATGTGCTCTATAGAAGAGCTTGGATCTACAAAAGAGATGTACCCGGAAGCTCCGGAGTACGGAATTTATATTTTCCCCGAAGACGCGCAGGTAGGAGCGAGTGCTGTGGAGGCGCTGGGGTTAAATGACGCGATCTTTGAATATGAGATTACATCAAACAGAGTGGACTGCTTCAGCGTTGTAGGAATTGCCAGAGAAGCGGCAGCTACATTCCGCAGAGAATTTCATCCGCCGGTAGTGACACCGACAGGAAATTCAGAGGATGTAAACGACTACGTCAGAGTAACAGTTGAAAATACAGATCTCTGCCCCCGTTACTGCGCGAGAGTGGTTAAAAATATAAAGATCGGACCGTCGCCGAAGTGGATGCAGAGAAGACTGGCATCTGTAGGAATCCGTCCCATTAATAACCTGGTAGACATTACCAATTATGTGATGGAAGAATATGGACAGCCTATGCACGCTTATGATCTGGATACTATCGCGGATCGTCATATTATTGTAAAGACTGCTGAGAACGGCGAGAAATTTACCACTCTGGACGGACAGGAGCGGGATATGGATGAAAACGTTCTTATGATCTGTGACGGGGAAAAGGCTATCGGAATCGCCGGCATCATGGGCGGCGAAAATTCCATGATCACAGATAATGTGAAGACAATGCTTTTTGAAGCGGCCTGCTTTGACGGAGTGAATATCCGGAAGTCAAGCAAGCGTGTGGGACTCCGTACAGAAGCATCGGCAAAATTTGAAAAAGGGCTTGACCCGAATAACGCGCAGGCAGCCATTGACCGGGCATGTCAGCTTGTGGAAGAGATGGGTGCCGGTGAAGTTGTAGGCGGCATGGTGGATGTATACGGAAAGAAGAAAGACCCGGTCAGAGTTCCTTTTGACGCGGATAAGATCAATGCACTGCTCGGTACGCAGATTTCCAAAGAGGAGATGCTGGGGTATTTTAAAATGCTCGATCTGGAATATGACGAAACTTCTGAGGAAATCATTGCGCCTACATTCCGTCAGGATCTGCTCTGCCTGGCTGATCTGGCAGAGGAAGTAGCCCGGTTCTATGGATATGACAACATTCCGACCACACTTCCTACCGGAGAAGCGACCACAGGAAAGCTTTCCTTTAAGCTTCGTATAGAGCAGGCCGCAAGGGACATCGCGGAATTCTGCGGGTTCAGCCAGGGAATGACCTACTCTTTTGAAAGTCCGAAAGTATTTGACAGGCTGCTGATTCCTGAAGATTCTCCGCTCCGGAAAACTGTGCAGATTATGAATCCGCTGGGTGAAGATTACAGCATTATGCGTACGATTTCCCTGAACGGCATGCTTACCTCACTTGCAACAAACTATAACAGGCGGAATAAGGATGTGCGCCTGTACGAACTGGGCAATATTTATCTGCCGAAATCTCTGCCGCTGACAGAGCTTCCTGAGGAACGGATGCAGTTTACTCTGGGAATGTACGGAGACGGAGACTTCTTTACCATGAAAGGTGTTGTAGAGGAGTTCTTCGAAAAGATCGGAATGAAAGAAAAGGAGACTTATGATCCGAACTCAGGAAGATCTTATCTCCATCCGGGACGTCAGGCGGATATTATATATAAAGGAAGTAAAATCGGTTTCCTGGGCGAAGTACATCCGGAAGTGGCGGATACTTATGGCATCGGAGAACGGGCGTACGTCGCTGTAATTGATATGCCTGAGGTGCTGAAATATGCTACATTTGACAGAAAATATACTGGAATTGCAAAATATCCTGCAGTGACAAGAGATATCAGTATGGTTGTGCCGAAAGAAATACTTGTAGGACAGATCGAAGAGATTATTGAGAAAAAAGGCGGCGCCTACCTGGAAAGCTATCATCTGTTTGACCTGTATGAAGGCGAGCAGATTAAGGCAGGATTCAAGTCGGTTGCTTATTCAATTGTATTCCGCGCGAAAGACAAGACACTGTCTGACACAGAGGTGACAGAGGCAATGGACCGGATCCTGAAAGGACTTGAAGCCCTGGGAATTGAACTTCGTAAATAAGCGCTCCTGTCTGTGAACGCAGATAGAAACAAAGCAGACGGGTATCGGCAAAAGGAGAGACGGATGAAAAAGAAACAGATTATCGGCATTGTGGTGGCAGCCGTAATGTTTATCATAACCTGTGCGGCCAGTATGCTGACAAACGGCCTTGTGGACCGGATTTTCGGCAATGTATCTTCCGAAATTCTGACCGGGGGAATTGAGTTTTCCGCTCCTGCGGAAGACTATATCGCAATTGTCTCCGTGACGGGGACAATACAGGAGCAGACAGCAGTGGGATTGTTTGATACTGTGGGAGGGTATCAGCATACTACGACAATGGAGTACATCAATCAGCTGATGGGCGACAGCAGTAATAAAGGCATTCTTCTCTATGTGGATTCGCCGGGAGGAACGGTATATGAATCGGAAGAACTTTATGACAAGCTGATTGAGTATAAAGAAATTACAGGAAATCCGATCTGGTGTTATATGGCGCATTATGCGGCTTCCGGAGGCTATATGGCCTCCGTGGCTGCAGATGAGATCTATGCAAACCGCAATACGACTACAGGTTCTATTGGAGTTATCGTGTCAGGATATGATCTGTCAGGACTCTATGAGAAGCTGGGAATTGAATATTTCAGTATCACAAGCGGCGCGAATAAGGACAGCAGCCAGATGACCCCGGACCAGATGGAGATCTATCAGAGCCAGGTGGATGAGTGCTATGAGCGGTTTGTGCAGAAGGTTGCTGACGGCAGAAATATGACGGAAACAGAAGTGCTCAGTCTGGCAGACGGGCGCACTTATACCGCACAGCAGGCACTGGAATACGGTCTTATCGATGAGATCAGTTCCTATGAGGAAATGTGCGGACAGATGGCGGCTGAACTGGGAGTAAGTACATTTTATGAGCCTTCTGCGGAAGACAGTCTGCTTGCCTCTCTTTTCTCAGAAGCAGAGAGTATTGTTCCGAAATCAGAAGCTCAGATACTGAAGGAAACCGCAGAAGAGGCAGAAAGCGGGGTGCTGATGTACTATGCAGAACAGTTGCGATGAAAAGAACGTTGTGTACGCGGGATTCTGGGTGCGGTTTGCGGCTTTTCTCATTGACAGTCTGATTGTCGGTATTCTGACATTGGCGGCGCGTCTTGTACTGGCTGTGAGCTTTTCGGCTTTTGGATTGTTTGAAGTGAATCCGCTGGATGTGGAAGTCCTTTTTACTTATACTGTGAAAGATATTATTTTATATCTTCTTGGCGCGGCCTATTATATTATCTGTACATATTGTGCAGGAACAACGGCCGGAAAACGGCTGTTTAATCTCAGGGTTGTGCCTGCAGAAACAAAGGATGGAGAAAAGCTCCGGCTGTTTGACGTGGTGTACAGGGAAACGATCGGAAAGTTTCTCAGCGGTGTGATTATGAATATCGGTTATATTATTGCCGGAATTGACAGTGAAAAACGGGCGCTGCACGATATTCTGTGCGATACCCGGGTTATCTATGCGAAACGTGTAAAGGTGATTCCGGTACGGACCGGACAGCAGCAATATACAATGTACGGCGGTCCGGCGCCTCAGAATCAGAATCCGGGCGGCCCATGGAACGCGCCCTGGCCCCAGTCTGCCTCCGGCCGCGGAAGTATGACCGGTTCTCAGCCTGCACCAGGCTACGGCAGTATGCCGGGCGCACAGAATCATGAGAATCCTCAGAATGTGCAGAATGTGCAGAATGTGCAGGATGCAGCGACGGCACAAAACACGCCGGAAGTACGGCATGTTTCCGGAATGCCATATACGCCGGAAGTGCCGGATGCTCCCGAAGGGCAGCGGGTGACAGAGCCGCAGTCCGCTTCGAATCTCCAGGAAACGTCGGAAGCAGAAAGAACTTCAGAAAAGAACGGAGAAAGCAGGACTGCTGTTCAGGATACAGATTCAACAGGAATATAAAAGACAGAGGTTGACAGATATGAAACGTCAGGATTTTTATTATGATCTTCCACAGGAACTGATCGCACAGGATCCCCTGGAGGACCGTTCATCTTCCAGACTCCTTGTCCTCGACAAAAAGACTGGAGAGACGCAGCATCATACATTCCGGGAAATTGTGAATTATCTGAACCCGGGAGACTGCCTTGTGATCAATGACACGAAAGTGATTCCGGCCCGCCTGATCGGAGCAAAGGAAGAAACCGGAGCAAAGATCGAAGTTCTGCTTCTGAAACGGAAACAGAATGATGTGTGGGAAACTCTTGTCAAGCCGGGAAGAAAGGCGAAACCGGGGACAAGGATCAGTTTTGGCGACGGACTCCTGAAAGGAGAGGTTATTGATGTGGTGGATGAAGGAAACAGGCTGATCCGGTTTGAGTATGACGGAATTTTTGAAGAAATTCTGGACCGGCTGGGCCAGATGCCGCTTCCGCCTTATATCACTCATCAGCTGAAAGATAAAGACAGATACAATACAGTATATGCTGCTCACGAAGGTTCTGCTGCGGCTCCTACAGCCGGGCTGCATTTTACCCCGGAACTTCTGGAAGAAATCGGCAGAAAAGGCGTGGATATCGCCAGAGTTACGCTTCATGTAGGCCTGGGCACATTCCGCCCGGTAAAAGTGGATGATGTGGAAAATCATCATATGCACTCGGAATTCTACATGATCGACGAAGAGGCCGCGGAGAAAATTAACGGAGCAAAAGCGAGGGGAGGCCGTGTCATCTGCGTAGGCACAACCAGCTGCCGGACCATTGAATCCGCAGCAGATGAGAACGGATGCCTGAAGGCATGCAGCGGCTGGACAGAGATCTTTATCTATCCGGGCTATACATTCAAGGTGCTGGACGGTCTGATTACCAATTTTCATCTGCCGGAATCCACACTGATCATGCTGGTGTCCGCGCTGGCCGGACGGGAGCATGTGCTGGCGGCATATGAAGAGGCAGTCAGAGAAAGATACAGATTCTTCAGCTTCGGTGATGCGATGCTTATCATATAGATTCGGATTTGCCGAAGGGAATTTCCGGACAGCAGACACAAACCGGAAGGGAAGGAAGTTTTTATAAGACGGATTCAGAAGAGGGGGACAGGGAATTCTGATTCCGTTCCATGAGTTAAGAAAAATAACGG
>DXIU01000054.1 GCA_019112765.1 Candidatus Mediterraneibacter norwichensis
TTGTAAATTTGTTCAGCAAAAGCCGAAAAGCCAGTGCCAGTGCCGCCCCCAAGATCACCGCAGATCCGGTAAGCGGCATCTGACAGTTCAATATCAAGATTTTCTTTTCCAAGACTAATCACTCTCATATCTGGTCTCCTTTATTTCGCTTAATTCTCCGCTAATGAACGGTATGACACTGCTGCTTCCCAGCCAGAACCTCCGCCTGATAAGAGTGTCCGGATTGTCAAGGTTCTCATGGCTCCATCTATACCTGTCACATGTGGGTTTACATTTAATAAAACTTTCTCAATTGTCAGCCATGTCTTTCCAATCACTCTTCCTTTTGGGCCGATTGTCCCAAGCACGTCCTTATTCATTACTGTCATCACCCTGCCGGATGAGCGCATTGCGTACGATGCAGATGCCGAATCCCATGCCGAATCGCCGACAGGCGTAACAATGTTTTGACTTTCAATAGTTGATTCCAATGTAGTACGTCCAAACCTTGCGGCTTTATCTTTAGCGGCGTATTGTCCGTCTTTTCCCAGCCCGGCCCAGAATGTAGACTTATCACGCTGAACAGAGAATGGATATTTATCGGCGCCGCTGACTGCGCTTTTAAATTCAGGGTTTTTCCGCCAGCTTTTACTATACTCGCGAAGCGCTCCATTCTGAATTCCTTTTATTCCATTGTATATTGATCCTACAGAATACAATCCGTTCGAGATCATACTCGACCAGTTCAATACAGACTGCAATGTATTAAATACCGGATTGTCAAAATTTCCCCATGTATCGGCAATATTCAATGCGGACGAGCCGACTGTGGAAACCACGGCGATGACAGCCACCGTGAAGCTGATTATAGTGGCTGCCGTCACGGCGGTCCCGGCAGAGACCCCGACTGCCGTAAGCAGACTTGTCAGCAGCGGAACCAGCGCCGCGCCGCCTGTCGCAACCACCGCCGCAATGGCCAGCGCGGCCCCGACTATGATCGCTGCCGTAGCCGCGATTTCCTGCCAGTGCTCTGCGCACCACTCCGCCGCATTATCAAACCACTCTTCCAGGAAATTTTTCTCTGCGTCCGGCTTCAGGTAATTGTATTTGTTATAAAAATCCTCTTTGCTCTGGTTGATCACTGCCGCCGCATCTTCATCAATCCGCACGGCGTCCGCCGCAAATTCTTCTGTTTTCCGTCTGAAAGCTTCCAGGGATTCTGCCTTCTGCTCCTGAATCTCTGTGGACGCCTGGATCATGCCGATCACATCATCCAGGTCGCACACGGTTTTTCTGATGTTCAGAGCCTTTGACTTCAGAGAGAATAATTCAGACGAATAGTTATCCACACTTTTTCTGACCTCGCCTATCAAAGACGGCATCTGATTTATTTTTCCGGCATATAATGCAATTGTTGCCATTCGCGCACCTCCCGGCTTAAGAATACCTTACTCATATTTGATGAACTTCAGCTTCTGCAGGTTATCTGCCTCCACATCATAAAAATAACCGTCTCCGCATTCACAGCGGGCATAATCTTCTTTGAGCGTCTTGACGTCCATATTTCCAAAGGTTGTCTTCTGGCCCCGTTCTCCCGCGAACTCCGCTATGTTATCGAGCAGGAAAGCGGTGGAGAGAACATTATTGAAGAACTGGTTCTGCTCCGCGTCTGATATTTTCTGGACGTCTGAGAAAATAAAAGCATAGCCCTCTTCTTCCGCCACTGCCGCCATCTGAGGCAGCACCACATTGATGAGGAACTTGTTTTCATACGCATTCAGGTATGCCAGCTTGCTCTGGATGACAAACACCGTAAACGGCGTACTTTCCGCTCTGCAGTCCGGGATCTTCCCGTATTCCCTCGACATTTCCCTGCTGACGCCGTAAATGCCTGCCAGGAACCGCTTGTCCAGCGTAATATAATTTTCATTCAGATACAGATAAAACTGCTGCAGCGGAGAGAGTTTTTTCGCCTTGACTGTACCGTCATTCAGCTCCAGTTCTTTTTCCTGAAAGCTGTCAATCCTTACGCACTCTGTTCCCTCCGGGAGCCGGCACATCTGAGGCGACAGCTGCCTGCGTCCGTCGTCAAACAGAACGACCCGTGAGCCGGGATGTTTCTCTAAATGCCCGTTCAGCAGCAGATTAAGCAGATTGGTCTTGCCGAATTCTTTCTTGCCGTAAACAGCCACCACATGAGATTTTGTCAGATCCACGCCAACCGGCAGGAAATCAACATAGTCCAGGCCCACACTGACTGCTCCGGCAGCCGGCGCGGCGGCATCCTGTTTCTCCGTTACCAGCTGTTCATAGGCTTCCCGCGTAAGCTCTTTCGGGAAAATCTGGTATTTCTTCACGGACCTGCCGTAGGCTCCTTCCCTGTACAGATATTTGCCGTGAAGCTTTTCCGTAAACTCTCTTTCTGTGTCGCCGTCTTCCCCGCCTTCGCTGTAGGGGGAGGCGCACTGGATCTCATAGGGCAGGTTCATGCGGAAAGTACCGGTCACACCTTCGGGCTTTACCGTTACATTCGCAAAGCCATGTCCCGGATTATTGCCGATCATTCCTGTCTTCCCGTTAAAAATGTCCATATACTTATCCGCCGGCATTTCAAACGCGATCTTCTGCTTCATCGAGCCCAGATACGACGCCGTTCCCTTTGTATCCGATGCCGTAATCACTACCGTGATTCCCTTGGACAGGCCGTCGCGGCACAGCTTCGCCAGCTTTTCCTGGTATGCCGTATACCTCGGCTCATCAATCAGGGCGTTCAGGTTATCAATCATGAAAGTCGTATGGATGGGCTGCACTTCACAGTCCCTGTAGTTCTTTCCGTTCAGCTCCCTGATATTTGCTTTCAGGATATTCTCCAATATCTTGAAAACCCGTTTCACATATTCTTCATTTGAATTGTCAAAATATGCCGATACCAGAGGGAATTCCCGATATTCCGACAAAGCGCCTCCGAAATCCAGAAGAAAAATCTGTTCCTGTTTTTCATTGTACTGCTTATGTAAAATATTGATCAGAGTTTTCAAAAATGTAGTCTTCCCGCTCATGGATATGCCGAAAAGCGCAATATTCGAATCCAGGAGATCCACATTAAAAGGCGGCTGCATCTGTATGATAGGAATATCAAATTTACCCAGTGTGCAGATCATTTTATTCAGGCCCATTTCTAATTCCTCCATTCTGTTGTGTCTGCCATGCGCTCCGGCAGCGGCGGCAGGAATATCTGCCTCGGCCGTTCCATTTCTTTGCCGATATCTGTAATCGTATTGACGATATACGCCAGCTGTGTATCATGTTCGCTGACCTGGGCGCTGTTTTTCTTTTCCAGTTCATTATCCCGTCTGGACGAATAGAAGTCCGTGTTGAACTTTCCAGAATTTGTAACCTGGGTAACAAGCACCGGAGGCTCTACATTGAGATTCCGGTTCGCGCCGGTATAGGCGGACTGGAAATATTCAAATCTTGATCCTGTTCCCACAAGCAGATAAGCGCGGCCGTTCAGCGGCATGCCGGGAGCGGCTGCGGCGGGGCTGTCAATCATCTCTTTGGAAGCCTGTTTTGTAGCTACTTTCAGGCAGATCCTTGCCTTGGAATTCACACGGATATCATCAGTAATGGCTCCCTCGATATTCTGTGATACCAGTATAATATGGAACCCTAAAGTACGCCCTACTCTGGCGATGGTCGTAATCTCCGCAATGAAATCCACATCACTGCTCTCCGCGGAAAACCGTTTCAGTTCCGTGAACTCATCCACGACCAGCACAAGATGGGAAAGGGGAACAAGTTCGGAGAAATCTTTTTTCAGAGCTTCTTTCTGCTTCTCGTTCAGCTTTCTCTTCAGCTGCTCCGCCGCCTGGATATTCTCCGGGCTGCCCTCCATACTTTTTATCTCTTTCATAATCCGCAGCGCCCGGATGTAGGCGTCCACATTGTCCACGCCCAGACTGGAGAGAAGCAGTTTTCTTCTCTTAATCTCGGCATTCAGCGCTTCAAGGAAACGCTTCAGCATATAGGCAGCCGAAGTTCCTTCATTTTCTCCGGCAGTATCTGTTACAGCTCCCACGCAGTGGGGCAGCCCGCCCAGACGGTCAGAGAAGCCTCCGCCTTTCATATCCACCAGCATCAGATTCAGGTCCATCGGAGAGAACTTCATGCAGAGGCCGATCAGATAGGTAATAATCGTTTCCGATTTACCGGATCCGGTGGTGCCCGCCACAAGCATATGCGGACCGTCTGCCTTTTCGTAGAGATCAAGATTCAGCGCGCCGTGCTCATTCTTTCCTATGGGGACACACAGATTTTTCGTAATGTCATTTTTCTCTACGTCCGTCCAGTTCTGAAGGATCTCTTTTCTTACTTCCCCGCTGTTGACCTTTTCGTTGTCATATCCGTATAATTCGAAAAGAGTAACCATGGAAGGCACTTTGCCGTTTTCAGCAATACGCGTATAATAAATCGCGCTCAGCTGCCTGAAGGCCAGAGAAAAGCGGTCTGAATATACCTTCTCATTAAATATGTAATCGTTCTGGAAATGTTTGTACTCAATCAGTTTATCCGTATCGTTCGCTTTCCCCGCCTCATCCGTGCCGCTGCTCAGTACGTTTAATGTTTCACGGCTTAGTATGTTGTACCTGAGGCTGCTCTTGCGTCCGTTGGGATTGTCCTTGTCAATATCTACAATGTTGCCGCAGTATTTGGGCAGCTGTTCTTTTTCATGCTGTACGAAAATAAACGTCAGCCCGTTTTTGTTGACATACGGTTCTCCTTCTTTCGGCACTTCCGGAAGGAACTTGGAAAAGCCGGTTTCCTTAATATCATAATCATCAAAAACAATGCAGACGATCTGCGTCTGTTTCTGCAAAACAGCATCCCCTTCTTCACTCTCGTTTCTGCCGCGTTCGTTCATAATGCTGAGAAGCTGTCCGAATACCAGACCGGAACTGTTCTTGTCAAAGACAAACTGGGATATCCCCTCAAACAGCTCATTGGCATGGGGCAGGTATCTGTAGTTTTTCATTACCTCATTCTGTCTGGACGCATCATCTTCCCTGTCAAAAAAGAATACGAACTGAAGATCCTCCGGCGAATGATAATATGCCAGTTCAAAAACAATATGCTGTATAAAATTCCTCGAAGTCCGGTCGTCATTGGACACGACTCCCAGTACGCCGCTTGTACGAAGATCCAGAAGCAGCGGCGGCTTCGTGCCGTCGTCACTCCGGAGATAGTTGAAGCCTACCACTTCATTGACATCCTCGCTGTCCACTCCTTTATTCGCAAAGACATAGGGCAGGTCTGTAAGCAGGAACTGATTTTTGTCTTCTCTGGCCCGTTCGGCCGCGGTCATGTGCTTTCTTCTCTTTTTCTCCTTTTTCGAAGGAATTCTGATCTGGATCCAGTCCCCGGTCTTTTTATAATAAATATCATAAAAGATGTTGTCCTTCTTCTCGCTGCGTATCTCAAAAAGCGGCTTCACCTCATCGGATGTTCCGAGCGTAATCCGCATAAAGTCATTATCATTCTGTGAACGGGAAAAAAGAGCTCCATTGATCTCCGCCGTGTTCTTAAAAAGCGTATCCATACTGGGATACATACTGTTCAGATATTTGATATCGCTGACCTGCCACTCCTTGATCGTGCTGATCATCCGGTGGATATAGTTTTCGTAATTGGTTTTCCATTCCCCGACGCTTGCTTTGTACTCGTTTTTCTTCTTCAGATAATTATACAGGGATGTAACCAATGCCACGATGCCCATGGCGCCTGACATCAAAAGCATGGTGTCTCCCATGCTGGCCGCGCTTTTCGAGAACTGCATAATCAGAAAACGGGCCGCCAGCATTCCGCCTGTGGACAGCAGCGTGGGGATCAGGACGTCCAGAATGGATCCTTTGTCCTTTCCCGGCATCTCCCCCGGCGGCAGAATATCAATCACCGACGACTCGATAACGTTCAGTCTGCGCGTACTGATATTGTATTCCAGAGAATCTCCCGACCGCAGTATGTAGCTGCTTTCTACCCGTCTGAACAGCGCCCGCGGCCTTACCGCTGTATCCAGGGTGAAGTACAGACAGGTTGATGTTACGATTCCCAGCTCGTCCAGCGCTTTGTCATATACCGGCTTTCCGTCCGCAGTCTCTGTGAAATCAATGACATTAAAATCTCCTCTGGAATTGTACAGCACCTGCAGTTCCTTTCTTGTCTGCAGATATTCTGTAAGGAGGTCAAACGTTTTCTCATGCCCGTCCAGCTTTTTAAGTCCGTAATAGACAGCCTGGATCAGGGATTTCAGGGTAATATCTTTCAGAACCAGAAAAGAAAGTTCCTCTGAGACCCCGTTTCCTTCAAATTTTGCCGAGATCAGAATTTCATTATTTTTCATACCAGTGTCCCCTCGTGTTCCTTCTCTGTATTTTTCTCAAAAAACTTTGCCAGGGCGGCATGCGCGTCCGGTATCTTTACCGCCTCTCCCGGGGTGATATCCGCGCTGACAGGCTGAAAACGGATCTGTCGTACAGCCGCGCTTTTTACCTCCGGAGCTTCCGCCTTTTTCACCTGAACCGCCTGCAGCGGATTCACTTCCGGAACTTTTATCCGCACCGTTTCCAGCTGCGGGGCAGAAATCTCCGGCGTCCGGAAATTCCTGATCTTCACATCCGCTTTTTCTGTCGCCGGCAGTCCTTTTGCTCTGACGTCCGGCGCTGTAAATGCTGCCCTTCTCACCTCCGGCACAGGGATGTCTTCCGTTTTCTTCAGCTGTACTTTTATTTCTCCGAATTCCCTGTGCTGCCGGATCTCAGGCTTTGCCACAACAGGCAGGGCAGATATCTTAAGTTCCGGCATAGCTGCCGGTTCAGGCGCCTTTCCCGCCGCCGGGACATCCGGCAGATTGATCTCTATGTGCTCTGCGAAAGAGCCTGCTGCCGGGAAATCCTGCCGGGGCACGTCTACATCCGGGAGGACGGCTTCCGGCCTTCCGAACTCTGCCGGGAAATTTTCCGGCAGTCCCGCCATCTTCGGCAGCGGAGGCGCGGCCGCTGACACATGGACATGTATGTTCTCCATACGGATCTCCCTGGGATCACTTAAGGGCGCCTGCGGCGTTTCCGGCAGTACGGCGCATACTTCTCCGAACTCTTTGATGTGAAAACCGGTCTTTGCCGGTCCGGGAACGTCAGGCAGTACAGGCGCCGGCTTTTCAATCCTGCCGATGCCCCTGCTGTCTGCCGTATTGACATCCACCTCCGGCAGTTCCGGCTCCGTCATCACTTCCAGCTTCGTAAAATGAAGCTGCACCTCCGGCCTTGCAGACGGGTCCTGCAGCTTCACTTTATATTCACGCGGGCGGTACGGCCCGATCTCAGGACCTGCTGCCGGAGCGATAAAGTCCAGCTTCGGCCGGAACGGCCGGATATCCGCATTCTCATATTTTTCCATCTGTTCTACAAAAGCAGCACGCTTTCGATAGATGTCAAGTTCTTTTTCATACTGCTCTCTCTGCTCTCCGGCAAGCAGCTGCAGCTCTTCCTCGTTTAATATCCGGAAAGCCATCGCGATTTTCCTCTCCTTTTCTTAAAACAGCCCGCCCATACGAAAACACAATATGGGCGGGCCGCTCTTATTTTATATGTTCAATTAACTTCCGCTGATGCTGTCCGCGATCTGCTGGTCAGCATCAACAAAATTTGTCCTGTTTGCTTCCAGAAGCGTTGCCATTCCCTGCACCGCGCTCGGGAGACTCTCTTCCACAAACGATTTTACATCCGTATTGATAAAGTTCTGCAGCGCGTCCTTCGCTTCGCCTTCCATCTCCGCGATTGCGTTATTCAGATCTGTAATAAAGTTTGTACCCAGCGTCTTGTACTGTTCCGCAATTTTGTTAATATTCTCTACTGAACCTTCAACTGCAGCATTTACGATTCTACAACCAGCCATTTTTATCCACCTGTTCCTTTCGCAAAATTATTTTTATTTTCTGTTTCCTTCTCCCAGCTGATCATCCAGGCCATTATCCGCGGGAATCGCCTTTAATGTACCCTCACAGATCTGATAGAGAGCGTCAAGCAGTTTCGTCAGTCCCTCTCCTGTCGCCGGCTCTATTTTATCCGTATAGAAAAACTGAAATCCCTCTGCCGCGCTTCCGCTGAAATTAGCCGGAATCAGCCCTGCAACCTCATCGTTTAAGCTGGTGTAAAGATTGCCTGTCTGAGTTCTGTACTCGTCGATGATGTTCATCGCGTTCGTCATCATCTCCGGGGTAATGTTAATTGTGCCTGTGCTTCCCATTGCCATAGTCAGTTCCTCCCTTTACTTTACATTTTAATACTCTGATTGAGTTCTTCATATTTTATAAAGACACTTTTATAATAACCTGTCCCTATAATCTCTGTCAATGTGTCCGACGTATGCCGGACCACCAGCAGCAGATCTTCGATGGGCTTAATAAGAACGTCCTCTGCAGTCAGTTCCAGCTGTCTGCCCGCCGGAGTATCCAGCGCTGCAGTCAGGTCTTTATACATCTGTTTCAGTCTTGTCTT
Organism: Candidatus Mediterraneibacter norwichensis; assembly: GCA_019112765.1. Taxonomy (GTDB): domain Bacteria; phylum Bacillota; class Clostridia; order Lachnospirales; family Lachnospiraceae; genus Mediterraneibacter; species Mediterraneibacter norwichensis. The sequence continues at coordinate 8,532 of DXIU01000054.1, forward strand.
CAGTTTTTCAGTCCTGTCCGCAAGATCTTTCATATCCTGTGACGCCGTACTGAACGCGCTGTCATCCAGGACTATATCCTGAGAAAGCATCATTGAACATCACCCCCTCCTCTGGCTTCCCGGATCTTCTCCATCAGCGGTTTTCTTGTGTCCTTATTCAGAAGGCTGCACATCTGTTCAGCCTCGTCATACCGTTCGATATCAATGCATGCCTGTATCCGGAAAGAAACGGCAAGCATGTCTGTGGGATCCTTGATCATGGCGTTCCGGAAGAATTTTATAATCTCCTCATATTTTGACGCCGCGCCCGGCATTCCCAGCTCTTTCATGGCGTTTGCTTCTGTATATTTTCCGATATATCTGTGATGCAGGCTGTCGCTTGTCTGCAGTATACGGGCATATTCCATCACTTTTTCAAAATCTTTTTTCAGGGTAAATGCCCCGATATACAGACGGTTGATCTGGTCTGTCTGATCTGCGGTGTACTGCACGGTCTGTTCTTCCAGGCGGCGGGTAGCCTCCTCTTCCTGCGGCTCATCCGGTATCTCCGTCAGGTATTCCCGGTTTCCGTCCTCATCCGGCTCTACGCTCTGGGCAAGCTCTTCCAGCCCGTATTCGCCCAGCTCTTCTTCAATCCTCATGCGGTCTTCCGCAATCATATCCTCCACATCATACTCGGAAAGTTCCTGTGTCTCCCTCTGAACTTCCAGGACTTCAAAGCCGTTATTATATGCATCCGCGGGATTCCGGGCAGCGTTCAGGCAGGCGATTGTCCGGTCAGCATTTTCCAGCTGCAGATAAATCTCCGCCGCATTAATATAGCTGTCAATAACATCCCTGGCCGTTGGCTTCAGAGTCTTCAGGCTTTCGTCGATCATCTTCAGCGCTGTGGAAAAATGCTTCCGGTCAGAGTCCTGCTGATACTTCTCCAGCTCCAATGTGATGCGGTCCATATAGTAATCTGCCGACGGCCCGGCGTATTTGGCGGCCATCTGCAGTTCCTTTTCCGCGGTTTCCAGACGTTTCGCCTGAATCAGCAGTTTAAAGGCGATTTTGTATCCTGTATAATCTGAGGGAGCGATCATCTTGATCTGATTGGCAGTATGTAAACCATTGCGGATATCATTTTTAATGCCGTAAATAACTGCTTTGCGCTGCATGATATCAAGATTCACTCCCAGAAGCTGTTCTGCTTTGCTCAGATTGACGAGAGCGTCATCATATCTCCCTATGTCAAAACAGATAATTCCCAGTACATTATACAATTGAACCAGATTTTCCGGTGTGCAGCCCAGTTCTTCTGCCCGCGCAAAAGAATTCATGGCGTTTACCGTCTGTTCTGCCGTCGCCTGGGCAAATCCCAGGTCATAATAGCGGTTTCCGTTGGCGCCGTCGCACTTCACGGCCCGGCTGTAATTTTTAATCGCCTCATCATAGCGGGCCAGCGACATACAGGCATTGCCCGCGCATTTGTATGCTTCAGCGTTCCCGGGCTCCAGCGCGATTGCCTGCTTTGCCAGATTCAGGGCCGTTTCGTTTTCCTGATTCAGGAACGCCAGCCGTGAATCAGCGATCAGATCTTTTGCTTCCATGTCATTCCTCCTTAACAAGTTCATAACTTCTCGGAATCTTCAGCCCTGATTTTATAAGGCTTTCCGACCCCTATCTCAAAAAAATCACCCACTTTTTTTCAAAAAACGCTTGACAAATCGCTCAAAATTTGCGGCGAAGCCGATTGATTATAT
>DXIU01000001.1 GCA_019112765.1 Candidatus Mediterraneibacter norwichensis
ATCATGGTAATACAGGGACTGAGATAAGTCTTCCAGATATTCTCATAGATTTCATCTGCCTCTGCTTTTTTATCGATCCGCTTCACGATTGTAGGCGCAATATTGTAATACTCCTGCACTATTTCTCTGCCTTCATCCGTAGAAAGAAGATAAGAATCCCTGTAATCCCGCAGCGTGTTCAGTTCATAACAGTCGTCCGGTCTTCCAAGACTTCTGCAGACTGCTGTGGTAATATAACAGAAAACACTCCTGCGGAATCCTTTCTTAATATTTTCATAGCTGGAAAATGCGATCTTCGCATCCGGGATCTGCTTATTCCAGGTCTCTGTGATATCCCTGATAAATTCTTCCTTTATTTCCGATTCCATTTCTCCCAGAAGAGGGAGAAAATAAGCTACCATATTCAGATTGTAATCAAACGCTGCCAATTCCCGCTTTCTTTTGGAAGAAATCTCTCTGAGCCGGGAAAGTGCGTATTCCGGAATACAGGAAACAACAAAATCTCTCATCTCTTCCGATTTCTCACACTGTTCTATCGTCTCCTGAAGAAAAGCTGAGTGCTTCTCCAGCATTTCTTCCATATCAGAAGCATAATGCTTTTTTCTGAATTTGCAGTTCATTGTTTCTTCAAATACAGCAATCAATTCATTACGGATCTTTTCTTTCTCCATCTTCTGCTCCTTTACTCATTCCAGTTGTGATATACGTCCTGAACGTCGTCATCCTCCTCAAGCAGATCCAGTGTTTTCTGGATATTTTTAATATCTTCCTCATCAGTCAGCTCCACATAGGTCTGAGGAATCATGGTAACCTCAGCTCCTGCCATAGGAATTCCTGCCTCCTCAAGTTTCAGACGTACATCGCTGAACGCCTCCGGCGCGGTAAGGATCTCATAGCTCTCCTCATCCTCAGCAAAATCTTCGGCTCCCGCATCCAGTGCCAGCATCATCAGTTCATCTGCATCCATATCGCAGTCTTCTTTCGCTACAAAGATCTGTCCTTTTTCATCAAACATAAAGGAAACACATCCGGGTGTTCCTACATTGCCGTTTCCCTTTGTAAAAGCATTTCTCACATTGGAAGCTGTTCTGTTTTTATTGTCTGTAAGTGTCTTTACGATAATTGCCGTTCCATTGGGGCCGTAGCCTTCATATGTAATATGCTCGTAATTATCTGCTGACCCTTCTCCCGCAGCTTTTTTGATATTTCTCTCAATCGTATCATTGGGCATATTATTTGCCTTTGCTTTTGCAATAACATCACGAAGTCTGCTGTTGTTGGCGGGATCCGCTCCGCCGCCCTCCTTTACGGCAACTGCAAGCTCACGGCCGATTTTTGTAAAAATCTTTCCCTTTGCTGCATCATTTTTTTCTTTCTTATGTTTAATATTGGCAAATTTTGAATGTCCTGACATGGTGTATTCTCCTCTTTTCTCTTTCTCTCATTAAAAGCAGCGCCTTCAGGCGCTGTCCGCACTATATGCCTTTCAATTTTATCACTCTTTTTAAATTCTGTAAAGAAGTCTATGTAGGAAGCTCCAGGCTGACGCGAATGGCCTGGTCTACATTTTTCATCATATCCGGGTCAATATGGCAGACAAATTCTTTCAGCCGCTGTTTGTCAATCGTTCTGATCTGTTCCAGCAGAATCACAGAATTTTTTACTATTTTATAATTTCTGGCGCTGATCTCTATATGTGTCGGCAGTTTCGCCTTATTCATCTTTGATGTGATAGCCGCGCAGATAACCGTCGGGCTGTGGCGGTTCCCTACGTTATTCTGAATGATAAGAACAGGGCGGATTCCCCCCTGTTCAGATCCGACTACCGGACTTAAGTCTGCATAATAGATATCTCCACGTCTGATATTCAACTTTTTCACACTCCGATTTTATACTTGCATTCTTTTTTCATGTTTCTCACACAAAAGAAGCCTACTTCAGTATTTCCGTTTTTTTCGGATGTATTCAAAAGAAGCTGATCAGACGGTACATCCCGTTTTCTGATTTCATTTACGCGGCTGTGCACATCACTCGAAACAGTCTGCCTGTTTTACAATTTTCCCTCCGGATGTGTACACCCTGGGAATCCGCTTTCCAAGACAGCAGACAAACTCATAGTTGAATCTGCCGCTGAGCCCTGCAAGTTCTTCTACTGTAATTCTGTCCCCCTGGTCCTCTCCGATCAGAACAGCCTGATCCATAAATTTCACGTCCGGAATATCTGTCACATCCACCATGAACTGATCCATGCACACTCTTCCCAGAATCCGTGCTCTTTTCCCGTGAATCAGTACAGTTCCTTTATTGGACAGCGAACGGGGATAACCATCTCCGTATCCTACAGGAATCGTTGCTACCCTCATCTTTTCCGGAGCGACAAAGGTGCCGCCGTAGCTGATCGAGGTCCCAGGCTCCACCGTTTTTACAAATATTACATGACTGACCAGAGACAGAACAGGCTTCAGGTCAACAGCATTCTGATTGACTTCTTCTGAGGGATACATGCCGTACGTGGAAATGCCGGCCCTGGCCAGATCGTGTTTCATATCCGGGAAGTCAATAATTCCCGCACTGTTGTCGCAGTCATAATATGGAATTTCCACGCCCCTTTTTTCCATCTGTTCTTTCATCCACATAAATTTTCTGTGCTGGTCATACGTATATGTTTTATCTGTTTCATCAGCTTTTGCGAAATGAGTAAACATACCTTCAATTTTGATATCTTCCAGTTTGCTGATGCGTTCAATAATATCTGCGCTTTCTTCCGAAACCGGGAAGCCGATCCTTCCCATGCCAGTGTCAGTCTTTATATGAATATATGCTTTCTTTCCGGCTTTTTTTGCTGCTTCTGCCATTCCCAGGGCCATCTCTTCCATATATACAGCTGCCCGGATGTCATTTCTGACCATATCATCATACTGATCCGGGAAAACACATCCCAGAACAAGAATCGGCTTCTTTATCCCGTGTTTTCTCAGGATCATCCCCTCATCAAGACTGGCAACCGCATATCCCCACACATAATCAAGTTTTTCAAACACTTCCGCAAGAGGCACCGCGCCATGTCCGTAAGCATCTGTTTTCACCACTGCAATCAGTCTCGCGCCGCCGCCGATTCGTTTTTTCATCTGTTCCATATTATATGCAGCTGCATCCAGATCTATCTTTGCGTATACTCTGTTGTACTCTTTCATTTTTCTTTCTGCTCCTCCGCCTTTTTCATGCATATCTGTATTCCCTGTATCAGATTCCGCGCCGTTATGCCGTAACTTCCCAAACGTTCTCTGCTTTCATCTCCGCCGCAGGCATGGAGATATACCCCCAGAGCCGCGCTCTCAAAAGGCTGCATCCCCTGAGCCAGAAGCCCCGTAATCATTCCTGCAAGCACATCTCCCGAGCCGGCTTTGGCCATCCCGCTGTTTCCCGCGAGATTGATAAAAGGATGCTTTCCTTTCTGAGCCACAACTGTCCTGCTGTCTTTCAGTACACATACCGCCTCGCTGTTTTCTGTAAAACTTCTCAGAATTTCAATTCTGTTTTCTTTTATCCTGCCAACAGAATATCCTGTCAGGCGGGACATTTCCATCATATGCGGGGTCAGAATCAGCGGCGCCGCGGAATTGCTCAGCAGTTCTTTGTTTCTGCTGAGCAGATTTATACCGTCTGCATCCACAACACAAGGTACTTTTACTTTCTCTATTGTGCGGGTCAGAAGCTGTTCAGCCTGCCGGTCCGTCCCCAGCCCGCATCCGATACATACCACATCCGCCCATTCAAGGAGTTCATCCAGCTTCTTTTCATCGTAGCCGTTGTAGCAGGACAGCACAGCTTCCGGAAGAAGCTGCTGAACAATCACTCTGTTATCTGCCGGCGTATAAATCTGCACAAGTCCCGCGCCTGCCGTATAAGCAGCCATAGCCGCCAGGCAGGAAGCTCCGGCCATCCCGTAACTTCCTGTAATCATAAGGACTTTCCCGTAACTTCCTTTATGGGAGTCTGGTTTTCTGGCCGGAAGGAGCCGGGGAATATCTTCTTTTTCATAAGTATGGAAAACCGCGTCTCTGTCCGAAAAGAATTCCGGATTAATGCCAATAGGTACTGCCGCTGTTTCACCGGCATAATATTTTCCCGGATACAGTTCACATCCAAGTTTCGTGCAGGCCATCCCCACGGTCAGTTCCGCGCGGAAAGCTGTTCCCAGCACCCGGCCGTCCTGCGCACATACGCCGGAAGGAATATCGATGGAAACTTTCCGGCCCGGCGCATGATTCATCAGTCCGATCATATCTTTAAGATGCCCGCTGATCTCCCGGCTCAGGCCCACCCCAAAAACCGCGTCTATTATAACAGTATATTCTTCTGACGGAAATTCTGTGAAAATCCGAAGTCCCATATTTTCGGCAATCTGTTTCTGGATCCTGCACTCCTGACTCATGGAGGATTCCTTTCCTGCAAAGACAATATCTGCCTGTCTGCCTCTTTCTGTCAGGATTCTGGCGGCCGCGAACCCGTCTCCTCCGTTGTTTCCACTGCCGCAGACCACAAGGGCCTTTGACGTATCAATGCCTTTTTTCTCCATTGTTTCCACCACTTCAAGCGCCGCTCTCTCCATCAGAACAAGAGAGGGGACTCCAAGCTCTTCAATTGTATGTGTGTCTGCCTCTTTCATCTGTTTTCCATCCGGAAGATATCTCATTTCCACACCTGCCCTTTCTCTTAAGAACCCCGCAGCATGCTGCGGGGTCCATTAATAAATATATTTCTCTATTCTGCAATTCCTTCCATGCGCTGGCTGACGTTATAAGACAGCGTCATAAGACTGTCTGAAAGATGTACGCTCTCTACAATCACATCTTCAGGAAGGTCCAGATCTGTGTGGGCGAAATTCCAGATTGCCCTGATTCCGTTCTCCACAAGAATATCAGCCACTTCGACTGCCTTTGACTTTGGTATGGTAAGCGCCGCAATCTCAATCTCATTTTCTTTGAGAAAATCCACAAGTTCATCCATCATTCTTACCGGAATTCCTCTGATTGCCACTCCTTCCAGGCGGGGATTGACATCAAAAAGACTTTTTAAAATAAATCCGCTTCTTTCAAAGGCCGCGTAATTTGCAAGCGCCTGCCCGAGATTGCCTGCTCCGATAATAATAAAATTATGTGTTCTGTCAAGGCCGAGAATTTTGCCGATCTCCGTATAGAGATACTTTACATTATATCCGTATCCCTGCTGGCCAAAGCCGCCAAAATTATTTAAATCCTGTCTGATCTGCGATGCAGTTACCTGCATCTTTTTGCTCAGATCATTGGAAGATATCCTCTCTACGCCCGCCTCCAGCAGATCTCCGAGATATCTGTAGTATCTCGGCAGTCTGGAAATTACTGCGCGGGATATTTTTCTATGTTCCAATGTTCACCGACCTCCATCATTCAAGTACGCTTTCCGCAATCATTTTTTATTATATAAAATAGTTAATATTATGTCAAACTTTACTTTTCCCGTTTTTCCGTTATAATGATCTGTGGACTGTAATAACTGGATTTATATACATTTTTTACAAGGAGAAGCAACATGATACTGGCATGTCATAATATAGAAAAAGCTTTCGGCGATCAGATCATTGTATCCAACGGATCATTTCATATTGAAGAACGGGAAAAAGCTGCTCTTGTAGGCGTCAACGGAGCCGGAAAGACAACCATTCTGAAGATGATTATCGGGAGCGAGCCGCTGGACTCCGGGGAAGTAATTCTCGCCAGAGGGAAAACCATCGGCTATCTGGCTCAGCACCAGACTATGCAGAAGGGGAGCACTATCTATGAGGAAGTTAAAAGTGCGAAAGCAGATGTTTTAAAAATGGAACAGCAGCTGCGTTCCATTGAGCGGGAACTGAAAAATCTGTCCGGTGACGCGCTGAATGCCCGGCTGGAAACATACAATCGCCTCCAGTCTGCGTTTGAAGCAAAAAACGGGTATGCCTGCGAAAGCGAGATTACAGGTGTCTTAAAGGGACTCGGCTTTTCCGAAGAGGCTTTTTCCAAACAGACGGATACACTCTCCGGCGGACAGAAAACAAGGGTTTCTCTCGGTAAACTGCTTCTGAAAAACCCGGATATTCTTCTTCTTGATGAGCCCACCAACCATCTGGACCTGAACTCCATCGCCTGGCTGGAAAACTATCTGATGAATTATCCCGGTGCTGTTCTGATCGTCTCTCATGACCGTTATTTCCTGAACCGCGTCGTCACAAAAGTAATTGAAGTCGAACGCGGACATATTCAGATGTATATGGGAAATTATAAGGCTTACTCAGAGAAAAAACAGATGCTGCGGGATGCCCGCCTGAAGGAATATCTGAATCAGCAGAGAGAAATCCGGCACCAGCAGGCTGTCATTGAAAAACTGCGCTCCTTCAACCGCGAAAAATCAATCCGCCGCGCAGAGAGCCGTGAAAAAATGCTCAGCAAAATAACACCTGTTGAAAAACCCATGGAAGCTGCCGGAGAAATGTTCTTCTCTCTGGAACCTTCCTGTATCAGCGGCAATGACGTGCTTTCCGTAGAAAATCTGTCAAAGCAGTTTGACGGTCAGACTCTTTTCCGCAATGTCAGCTTCGAAATAAAACGCGGGGAACACGTAGCTGTCATCGGCGACAACGGAACCGGAAAGACCACACTCTTAAAAATATTGAATCAGGTTATACCTGCAGATAATGGTTCCTTTACACTGGGAGCCAAAGTAAATATCGGCTATTATGATCAGGAGCACCATGTACTCCATGATGATAAGACGATATTCCAGGAGATTTCAGACGACTATCCTGCTCTTACCAATACGGAAATCCGCAACACTCTGGCGGCTTTCCAGTTTACCGGTGATGATGTGTTCAAGGAAATCTCGTCCCTGAGCGGAGGAGAAAAAGGCCGTGTATCTCTGGCAAAGCTGATGCTCTCAGAGGCCAACTTCCTTATCCTGGACGAACCTACCAACCATCTGGATATTACATCAAAAGAGATTCTGGAAGAAGCCCTGAATAATTACAGCGGCACTGTCCTGTATGTCTCCCACGACAGATACTTTATCAACCAGACCGCTTCCCGGATCCTCGAACTTGTAAACCAGACTTTTATAAACTATATCGGGAATTATGATTATTATCTCGAAAAAAGAGAAGAACTGACGCAGGCCTATACATCTGCCTCTGCCGGAAACACCCCGGTGTCCTCTTCCACTCCGGCGGCTTCCGGAGCATCCTCAGTTCCGGGCAGCGTCTCTGCTCCGTCCGAATCAAAGCTCAGCTGGCAGGAGCAGAAAGAACTTCAGGCAAAAGAAAGAAAGCGGAAAAACGACCTCAGAAAGACCGAAGAAGAAATCAGCCTGCTGGAAGAAAGAAATACTCAGATTGATCATGAACTTACGCTTGAGGAAGTATACTCCAGTTCCGTCAGATGCCAGGAGCTGGCACAGGAAAAAAGTAAAAACGAGGCCCGGCTGGAAGAACTGTACGAGCGCTGGGCAGAGCTTGAAATTTGAATTTGTGGGTGGAGAAAGTTTCCGCCGGGGAGTCCGGGTATGGCGCCGGAGAGCACGCTTTCGCTCGGATCGCGGCGCAGCGGTACATAAGAGCGCAAAGGACGCGCTCTAAGTACCGGCGCCGCTTTA
>DXIU01000055.1 GCA_019112765.1 Candidatus Mediterraneibacter norwichensis
CAGAAGCGGGTACAATCACAACTTCGTGTACACTGCTTGGCAGCACATAGAAGTCGTCCCGGAGAATGCTGCCGATCATTTCAAGAATATGCGGATATACAATACTGGCCGCTCCATAATTCCGGAGCTGATTGGACAGAACATACATCTGATCTCTGTCCTGCGCCGGATCCGACAGGAGATTCTGTCCTCCTCCGGTCATTTCCCTTTGAAACATGCACTCCCGCAGCGCATAACGCATTGTGATAAACTCTGCCGGCAGCAGCCGCATGCCATTGGCCACACCTGCCTCCCACAGCATCTCTTCTTTTACACCCCAGCGTTTTACATGCACATCCTTTACCGGCATGGCAGCTGTTCCTTCGCTGTTGACTTCCAGAAGGACATAAAAGACTATGGACAGGTCCAGGAACGGCCTGTGGGGAGTATCTCTGAGAAACACTCTGTTCTTTTCCGTATTGATCAGCTTAAATACGATTCTGTCCTTTATCCCTTCAAAATCCAGAAGTCTGCTGCAGTCCCACGGTTCCTCCTTCCGTATGCTCCGATAAAACTGCAGCAGTGAATCCACGGTTTCCTCCATGGTACGTCCCTTTCTGTACTGATCGTAATACTCCTCAAGATAGATCGTCGGTGATATATTTATTCCAGGCGCTTCAATGACAACACCTGTCCTTTCTGTTCCATTATTTTTCACTGCCCTGCAGCAGGACGCTTTCACACCTCCCTCCATTTTCTGATTCAGATTTTTCTCTACCGCGTTTACAAACTGCTGATAATTCATTCTTCTCCTTTCATGGCGCGGTTCATTGAATTTAAACGAGAAAAGCGGTACGAACTGTACCTTTGAAAAAATAAAAATGATTTGAATGTTATTATGTGCTCTTGATTATAGACGAGACGCCGCCAAAAAGCAATGCGGCATATTTCACAAAAAAGAAAAGCAGCGGAATCTGTTTTTTTGTCACAGATTCTGCTGCCTTTTCTGTTTTCCTGTTCAGGCGGATATCCGCAGTCCGATCCGGTTATACCCTTGATAAGTACTCGCCTGTTCTTGTATCAATCTTCAGGATATCTCCTGTCTCACAGAACAGCGGAACCATTACAACCGCGCCGGTCTCAACTGTTGCCGGCTTTGTAGCGCCCTGTGCCGTATCTCCCTTGAAGCCCGGCTCTGTTTCTGTAATAGCCAGTTCCACAAACAGCGGCGGCTCAACAGAAAATACATTGCCTTTATGAGAACAGATCTTTACTGTCTCGTTTTCTTTTACAAATTTCAGCGCATCGCCTACTACATCTGCATTCAGAGCGATCTGATCATACGTCTCCATGTCCATGAAGTTGTACAGATCTCCGTCCTGATACAGATACTGCATGTCCTTTCTGTCAATGTGCGCATTCTCAAACTTCTCAGTGGGACGGAAAGTCTTCTCAACCACACCGCCGCTGATGATATTTTTCAGCTTGGTTCTTACAAAAGCTGCTCCTTTTCCAGGTTTTACATGCTGAAATTCCATAATCTGATAAATATTTCCATCAATCTCTACGGTTAAGCCGTTCTTAAAATCTCCTGCTGAAACCATGTATAATCCTCCTTCAATTACGCCTTTACTCAGCGCTCCACTCTATACATTCTATAATATAATTCCCTATTTTTCAATCTTTTTTTTACCTGCCGGCTTTTTGCCGTTTTTTCTTCTTTTTTGTATAAAAATGGAGAACCACTTTTTCAAGGTATCTTTTCAGTACGATCTGTATCTCTTCTTTCGGGTGGATCGGCCGGACAAGAATGTTGTGTATGCCTGCCCTCTTTGCCCCCCACACATCCGTAAAGAGCTGATCGCCGACAAAAAGCGTCGTTTCTCTGGTCGTTCCCATGATCTCCATGGCCCGGATATAATTTTTTGTGGAAGGCTTATGCGCATTATAAATATAATTCGTCTGAATATCCTTATTGAACATCTTCACTCTCGCCTCCTGATTGTTGGAAATCAGGCAGGAGGCAAATCCGATCTTTTCCAGTCTCCCGAACAGTTTCCTGGCTCTCTCATCCGCAGGCGCTCCATGGGGTACAAGTGTATTGTCAATATCAAAAATAACGCCCCGGTATCCTTCTTCATATAACTTTTCAAATGGGATGACATATGTGGACGCCACATATTCATCCGGGAAAAATCTGTCAAACATTATTTTCCATCCAACTCCATCAGCTTAGAAATCAGTTCCTCACAGATCTGCACAATCGTTTTGTTGTCTGTCTGTACTACAACATCTGCTGCTGCCTCATACTTTTCCCGCCGCTGCTCCATCAGACCTGCAATAAACTCTACGTTTTTGTTTCCGTCAAGAATCGGTCTGTCGTTGCTGTCCTTGACTCTTTCGAAAATCGTCTCCGGGCTGGCGGTAAGGAGAACAACTCTCCCGTTTTTCTTCATTTCCACTACATTTTCCTGACGGAGAGCGACGCCGCCGCCGCATGATATAATACAGTTCTGCCCGGTCTGCAGCTCTTTCAGAAGATTTGTTTCAAGGTTCCTGAAATACTCTTCCCCGTATGTGGCAAAGATATCCGGAATGCTCATCTCTTCTTTCTCTGCAATTACCTGATCCATCTCTACCAGTTTCATATCAAATACCGTGCTCAGATAATCGGAAATCGTTGACTTCCCGGAGCCCATAAATCCGATCAGGACGATATTGTACGAGAACAGCTTTCTCGCCTGGATCCGCCTGCTGTTGCGGAGAATTCTCTGAAATACATCCTGTATTTCTTCCTGATACTTATTATCTCTGAGTTTCTCTTCCAGCCTGTGCTGCTGTTTGGCTTCCTGAGCCGGCTGGAGTATGGGCATTCCATATGTTTCTTTGTAGGCCATGATCTTCTCGACAATCGAATTTCTTTCCACCAGCGCGTCAATAATTTTATCGTCACAGATGGCGAGCTGTTCACGGTACATTTCCAAATCGTTCATTTTCATCCTCCGTCTGTAAAGCGGATCCCCGTCCGCCTTGGTGCTTCTTCCGGACGCAGGTTTTTTCATGCTCCGGCAACAGAAAATTGCCTGTTCCCCGTCCGCACAGTACATCATATTATAGCAATTTTCCATTGCTATGGCAAGGATGAATCAATCCAGGATATGCAGGAATCGTTTTCTATCCGTTTTGCCGCGGGCCGCTTCCCGCGCCGCTGTACTCGCATTCTTCAAGCCTTTCATCCGGCAGATGACACCTGCGGCGTTCCTTTTCCGCCAGCCTGCTTACAAATGCTGCGGCCGGATGGTGCAGGATTTCTTCCGGCGGCGCGTACTGCTGGATTTCTCCCTGATCCATGACCAGCACCTTTGTTCCAAGTTTCAGCGCCTCTGAAATGTCATGTGTCACAAACAGTACGGTAATCCCGGTCTTTCCGTAAATCCGGCGCAGCTCTGTCTGGAGCTGTGCACGGGTGATCTCATCCACAGCTCCGAAAGGCTCATCCATCAGGAGGATCTCCGGAGATGCTGCCAGAGCACGGGCAATTCCCACTCTCTGCTGCTGGCCGCCGGAAAGTTCCGCCGGATACCGTTCTCTCATTTCTTCGTCCAGGCCAACGATCTGCATCCATTTACTGACCGCTTCCTTTGTCTTCTTTTTATCTCTTTTATTCAGCAGATCGGGCACATAGGCAATATTCTGCTCCACCGTCATATGGGGAAACAGGACGCTGCCCTGGATGGCATAGCCGATATTTCTCCGCAGAAGGGTCTGGTTTTTATCCCGGATGTTCTCTCCGTTAATCAGGATGTCTCCCGCCGTGGGCTCCAGCAGACCGTTGACCATCTTAAGGGCCGTTGTCTTCCCGCATCCGGATGATCCGATAATGGTGACAAACTCTCCTTTTTCTACAGAAAGGCTGAAGTCCTTCAGTATTACTTTTTCTCCGTAGGCTTTCCGCACATGGCGGAATTCAATCATTGTCTGCATTTCGCGTCCTCCTTACTCTATGAGCCCGTGTGAAGCGAGAAATTCTTCTGCCACATCTTCCGGCTCTCTGTTCTCTGTCTCCACTTCATAATTCATCTGCGCCATATCGCTGTCCGAGATCAGTCCGGTTACTTTTTCGAAAACTCCGTTCAGCTCCGGATGCGCTTCCAGCACCTCGCTGCGCACCACATTTCCACACAGATACGAGGGATAGAACTGTCTGTCATCCTCCAGCACTTCCACATCCGCCGCGGAGAGCTGTCCGTCTGTGGTAAATACAACCATAACATCAATCTGTTCCTGTTCCAGCGCCTGGTATTTCAGACCGATATCCAGATCCATTGTCTCCTTAAAATTCAGGCCGTAAGTATCGCAAAGAGCCTCATAGCCGTCTTCACGTTCAAAGAAATCGTATTCCGCTCCGAAGACAAGCTGATCCGCAGCGGCCGCAAGGTCGGAATAAGTGTGGAGATCATATTTTTCCGCAATCTCCCGGCGCACTACCATACCATAAGTATTATTGAACCCGTACATGCCGGTCCATTCCATGGAATAATTATCCTCGTACTCCTGCCGGAGCTGATCAAACAGATCCTCTGTATACAATTCTTCGTTTTTCAGCACCATATTCCAGGCAGTACCGGTGTATTCCGGATAGATGTCAAACTCTCCGCTTTCCATCGCAGGCTGAATGTTGGAAGTACCGCCGCCCACGCCCTGGGTCAGCTCCACATTCAGATCCGTGTCCTGCTCAATCAGGATTTTCAGCATCTCGCCTATTACATACTGCTCGGTCATAGGCTTTGTCGCGATATGGATCGTTTCTCCGGTATTTGTCCGGAATACCGCAGTCACAATCAGCGCGGCGCAGATTACTGCCGCAGTTCCCGCGGCCATAATCCGATTTGTCCGCTTCGCTTTCGCGCTGCGCTTTTTCATCCGCCGCTCCACAAATCCAAGCAGGAAATCAACCACAAGGGCGAGCACTGCGATCAGCAGGCTTCCTGCCATGGTCATTGCCGCATTATTGGTGGTAATTCCCCGGTAAATGGCAACGCCCAGACCGCCTGCGCCGATGAAAGAGGCAATACCGGCAAGGGCAATGGTCATAGTTACCATGCTGCGGATCCCGGACATAATCACCGGCATGGCAAGGGGCAGCTTGATCCGGAAAAGGATCTGGAGCCGTGTGCTGCCCATTCCTCTGGCCGCCTCAAGAATGGCCGGGTCAATATTGGAGATTCCCGTGTGAGTATTGCGCACCATAGGCAGCAGCGCATATACGGTAAGCGCGATCACGGCCGTGGCATTTCCCACGCCGGAAAACGGTATCAGAAATCCAAGCATAGAAATGGAAGGAATCGTATAAAGGAAATTAATCACCGCCAGCGCCGGCTTTGCCGCCCGCTGAAATTCACTGATCAGAATCCCCGCAAGACCGCCTGCAAGGATGGCCATTGCAATGGCAAGGAGAGAAATCTCCAGATGTTCCAGAAGCAGCCCGGCAAAAAAGTCCGTCCGCTCCGTAAGCAGCGTCCATATGTCTTTCAGCATCTTTACTCACCTCTTCTCTGAATTGCTTTTACCGGACAGTTTTCAAAGCACAGTCCGCAGTGCAGACAGTGCTCCTGGGTGACTGCAAACGGAGTGCCTTCCGCAATGCACTGCTGAGGACAGATCCTTTTGCACTTTCCGCATCCGATACATGCGTCTGTAATCTCAAATCCCTTCTCCGGCTTCTCTGCCTGCCCGATGGCAAAGCTCTCTCTGTATATCGGACTCTTTCCAAGATCAAAGAACTCAACCTGCCCCTCTTCAATACAGAAAGGCTCCAGAATATACCTGCTCTCTCCCGGATAGACATCATTCATGGAAGGATTTTCCCGGAAAATCCGGTCGATCCACTTCTTCTGATCCGCCAGTCTCTTTACCTTTCCGGAAAGGCGCACCATCTGGTATTCCCGGTTCATACCTGTAATCTCTGTCTGAGGCAGGTTCTCAAGCTGCCGGTAAAAATCTTTGCCGCGGGCTGTGCAGAAATAAAGTTTCTCCTCTTCCACCAGCATAACGTCAATCATCCTCGCATGAGGCATTCCCTTCTCATCTACTGTGGCGAAGGCCACATCCTTCATATCCCGTAATATCTGCAGGCACTCTTTTGCTGTCATTTTTCTCCTCCTTTTTTCTGAATACAAACCGGACCTGCGAAGTCCGCTATGCCGCTTTCGGACATACTAAATCATATTTTTCTCATTTCTATCTATTCCCTGTTCTGTCCATCTTTTTTCCTCAGATTTTCATATGTTCCCTTTCACCGCCTCTGATGTCTTTGTAAATTCCCGTTTTAATGTAATATTCATTGTTACATCTCATGCTGTTAGAATACCGCGCCTTTGTTGTAATGTCAACAGTTACATTTTGATAAATTTATTTTTTACAGTAATTTTCTCCCAAATGCAGAATGTGGGATAATTTCCGCCGCTTCTTACGAAAAGCAGGCAGGTCTTATCCCACACTCACCCATATCCATTCTTCTCTTCTGTTCAGAAAACAAGCTGCACCAGCAGCATATAACACACCGTGCCTCCTGCAATGGAGAGAAGCATCTGCCGCTTCCACACATGCAGAAAAATAACCAGCACAATTGAAATCAGTTCCGGCAGGCCGTGGCTTCCGGTAAATATACTCACATTTTTCAGGCTGTAAATTACAAGCAGCCCGAACACTGCGGCAGGAAGGACTTTTCCAAGATACTGTATATATTTCGGCGTCGGCTTTCCTGCCGGGAAAATCAGAAACGGCAGGAACCGTGTGACAGCTGTTCCAAGGACCACCATTGCAATCGTAATCATCTGTTCTGTCAGTGTCATTGTACTTCTCCTTCCTTCTCAAGAGGTCTTCTCATTAATGTCAGCACCACAAGAAGCGCCAGCATGGCCGGTATAATAAAGTTGTCCGCCCCGAACGCGATCAGGCACAGCAGGGAAATGCCCAGACCCAGAATGGAGCTGGTATGGTTCTTTTCTTTCAGCCACTGCTCCATAAAAATAACAACGAACATAGCGGTCATTACAAAATCAAGCCCCTCTGCATTGAAATGAATCAGTGACCCGAAGATGCCTCCCAGGGTTGCGCCTGAAAACCAGTAAAAATGGTTTAACAGAGTAACAAAAAACATAAACCAGCCCCGGTCCACATTCTCCGGGATATCAGCAGTATAATTAATAGAAAAACTCTCATCGCACATGCCGAAAATCAGATAGACTTTTTTCCATCCGGTGCCGCGGAACTTGTCCAGCATGGAAATCCCGTAAAACAGATGCCGGGCATTGATCATCAGTGTCATGACAAACGCCTGCAGGGGATTGAACGCCCCCAGAAGCATATTGACAGTTACAAACTCAATAGAACCGGCAAATATTGTAATGCTCATCAGCATGGGATACCAGAAACTGAAGCCCGAAACGTTCATATAAATCCCATATGTAATCCCGAGAAACCAGAATCCCGCAAATATCGGTATAGTATAAGGGAACGCTGTCCGAAAAGCTCTTCTGAGCATTTTTGATCTTGTCTGCATAATCATCCTCCCAAATCTTTGCTGCTATTAGATTAGCATTGTGTTTCCATATATTCAACAGTATAAAAGAAAACCTGCCGCTTTGCCGTACAGGAACCGGCAGGCGGCAGGTTATTTTTCCGTACATTTCCCGCAGTCAGAACAGCCGTTGCAGGTAAGACGGCTTCCGCATTCCCGGCATGTAACAGGATGGTAATGAGGCACATACAGATTTTCTTCAGGAATATCATATCCCCATTCATCTGTCAGCCGGAAATGAATTTCTTTCCCCCGGAAGCTCAGGCCGGACCGGAAGGCCTGCCGGGACTGTGTTCTTTTAGCCGGAATACGGTAAACTTTTTCGTTTTTTATAAAATACGTTCCAGTCTCAATAAAGTTAAAAGTGACATTATATGCCCGACACTGGTCACTTAAAAGTTTCACCCATTCATAGCGGCACGGACGGGAACCGTCATAATTTTCTCCTCCGCACATCACCTGCTCAATCTGCCCTTCCGCCAGATATTTTCCGATATCCACCGGTCCGATCAGCGGAGCGGTCATAATACCTTTATGCTTAAAGGGCAGTTCAAATAAAAGCGGTATCCTTTCATCTGCCCGCCTCTGGTTCTCACAGGTTACATTAAAAAAAATATTTTCCCAGCCGGTTCCCCAGTCATAGGGGAGACAGGATGATACCCGTTCCGGCCGTTTTGTCAGAAGAAAAAACTTTACGTCTTTCCTCTGGCGCATGATGGCCCATGCCTCGTCTCGCCAGGCATCTGCCTCTTCCAGGAAGAAATCTGACGTCATACAGACCCGGATCATCTCCCCGCTGCGCACCTTGTACTGCCCCTGCCGGTTTCTGGACAGAGGATAGCGGAAGCCGTTCTTCGTCCGGTAGATCCGGCTTCCGTCCTGCTCCCGCATCCGGTCAAGGAAATACATATAACAGTTTTCGCAGCCCTCTGAACACTTTCTGCAGCCGTGCCACGGATTCCAGATGTCATGCATCCGCTCCGCCTCCTTTCCGGCAGACATTTCTTATCTGCTCTGCCCGCTTTGCCGTTTACTTTACAAGGGAAATTATATACAAACCGGGGCAGGATTCTTACAAAAGCTCCATCGCCACCGTACCGGCGGTGAGCAGCACAAGCCCCAGTGCTTCTTTCTTTCCCAGTTTCTCGCCGAACACAAAATAAGAAAATGCCACCGTCACAAGCACGCTCATTTTATCGACCGGCGCTACAATGCTGGCCGGTCCCTCCTGAAGCGCCCGGTAATAACAGAGCCAGGATGCGCCTGTGGCTACACCGGAGAGACAGATAAACGCCATTTCCTTTTTTCCGATTCGGGTAACCTCTTTCTGTTTTCCTGTCACAAAGACCATACCCCATGCCATAATGAGCACCACACATGTACGGATAGCGGTTCCCAGATTGGACTCCACGCTGGAAATACCGATCTTACCGAGGATCGCCGTCAGGCTGGCAAAAAATGCAGAACCCACTGCATAGAGAAGCCACATAACTGATTCCCTCTTTCTCGTTTTACATATTCAGCCGGTATTCTGCGCCGGGACCCCGGCACTGCCTCTATATTAACATACCGGACAGTACGGACGCAATCGTCTCGATTTTCTTTACGGAGTACATTCGATTTTCTTTACGGAGTACATTTGAATAAGAACATGTGATACAATGGTTTAAGCTGTTGAACCAAAGGAGTATAACTATGATGGAGCACGAAAGAGAACTCTCTCAGCTCGCTGAAGAGTTTGAGAGCTGCCGTCGGATAAATAAAATGAATGGAGAAAATCGCATGACAGACTTAATGCAATTAATGAAAGAACGCCACAGTGTACGCCAGTACGAGGACAGACCGCTTGAGGACGGCGTCGTCTCCGCACTGGAAGAGGAGATCAAAGCATGCAACAAGGAAAGCGGGCTGCACATCCAGCTTGTGAAAAATGAGCCAAAGGCTTTTGACAGTTTTATGGCTCATTACGGAAAGTTCAGCGGCGTCACAGACTATATCGCCATGATCGGGAAAAAGGGCGCTGATCTGGACGAAAAATGCGGATACTACGGAGAACGGCTTGTCCTGAAAGCCCAGGAGCTGGGTCTGAATACATGCTGGGTCGCCATGACCTACAGCAAAGTAAAGACCGCTTTCACCATAGACAGCGGAGAGAAGCTGTGCATTGTCATTTCCCTCGGATACGGAAAGACAAAAGGCGTACCGCATAAGTCAAAATCAGCGGACGCCGTGACAAAAGCCGACGGCTCCGTTCCAGACTGGTTCCGGAAGGGAACAGAAGCCGCCCTTCTCGCGCCTACTGCAATGAACCAGCAGAAATTCCTGTTTACACTGAATGGAAACAAAGTCTCCGCGAAAGCCGGATTCGGATTCTATTCAAAAATTGATCTTGGAATCGTAAAATATCATTTTGAAATCGGAGCAGGAAAAGAGAATTTCCAGTGGGCGTAAGCTTTCACCGGGTATCCGGTCTATATGCGCGAAGCACTTCTCTCCCAGTACCCGGAATACAGGGCTCCCAGCCACTGGCATGATGATATCGAGTTTATCTGCGTACTGTCAGGCGGGATGAAATATAATATAAATGGAGAAATCGTGAATCTGAAAAAAGGAGAAGGGATTTTCGTCAATTCAGGGCAGATGCATTCTGGCTTTTCGGATAACGGACAGGAATGCGGCTTCCTGTGCCTGCTCTTCCATCCCATGCTGCTGTGCTCTGTATTTCCGTACGAAAATGATTTTGTGACGCCATTGATTCAAAACAGCCGGATGCCTTATCTGCTGCTCTGTCCGTCGGATTCGGCGGCGCGGCGCCAGTTATTTTGCCGAAACATTTCGCAAAAGGATGGGGATAAGCCCCACGGAGTTCCGCAGGCGGGATCAGTAAACCGCTTCGATCTCCTCCGTCAGTTTCCTGTGTGTTCCTGCTTTGCCGGCTCTCTTCCGCATCCTCTCTGTCCTGAGAAGAAGCGCAGCCCCCGGCCAGAAGTATTGTCAGAGCTGCAGACGCCAGCATCCATCTCTTTTTCATTTTCCACATCACCTCGATTTCTGTTCGTCACTCTGTCTGCTGTTTTCTATCTTAAAACGCAGATAATCCATGCGTTCCAGCTGTTTTTCCCGGAGATGAATCTCGTCCAGCGTAATTCCTCTCTGCCGGTTAAGCATCTGCATGCGCTGCTCTGCCGTATCTTCTTTTTTCAGGAACAGCCGCATGTATTCCTCTACTTCACTGCTGTCAAATCCGATATCATGAAGGGTCATGATCATGCTCAGCCGTTCAATGTCCTGATCGTCATACTGCCACATGCCCATCACTTTCTTTACAGAGCCGCACAGTCCCCAGCTCTCATATTCTCTGAGTATCTCCAGCGGGATCTTATACCGCTCGCTTGCTTCCTGTATCGTCATATTGCGCTCCCTTCTGCCTCCTGTCCCGTCACTGGACAAAACGGATATTATAGAGCCGGTACACTTCCGCCAGGCTCCGTATCTTAAGAATCTGACTTTTTCCGCTGTCCATCCGGCTGATCTGCACCATATCTTCCGGCGCCAGTTCAAAGTCATCTATGTCAAAATTCTGCCGGATTCTTTCTTCATGCACCGATTTCGGAATGGCAATAATGCCCTTCTGCCTGAGCCATCTTAAGATAACCTGCGCAGGCTGTTTCCCGTATTTTTCCCCGATTCCCGCAAGCATCTCGTTGGTAAATATGCCATTTGCGCCTTCCGCAAAGGGAGCCCATGCCATAGCTTTTATATCATACTGCTCCATCACCTCTCTTAAATCTTTCTGCTGGCAGAACGGATGAAGCTCGATCTGATTTACCGCGGGCACAACTTCGCTGTTCAGGATAAGATCCACAAGCCGGTCGGCCTCAAAATTGCATACTCCGACTGCCCTGATCTTTTTCTCCCGGTACAGTTCTTCCATAGCCCTCCAGCTTCCATAATAATCCCCGTAAGGCATATGAATAAGATACAGATCAAGATAATCTGTCCCAAGATTCTCCAGTGTCTTCTGAAAAGAGAGCTTCGTCTTCTCATACCCCGCGTCCTGGATCCATACTTTGGATGTAAGGAACACTTCCTGTCTGGAAATACCGCTTTCTCTTACTGCTTCCCCTACCGCCCGTTCATTGCCGTAACAGGCTGCAGTGTCAATCAGGCGGTATCCTGTCTGCAGGGCCGTAAGAACACTTTCCCTGCATTCTTTTCCGTCCGTAATCTGGAACACCCCGAAGCCAAGCCGGGGCATTTCTGTCCCGTTATTCAGACATATTACACATTCATTCCTGTTTTCCATTTTCCGTCTTCCCTTTCTTTTATCCGATATTTTATCTGTATAAATAAATGATATATTCATTCACATGCCGTGTCTAATGCTTGTTTTTTTGTGTATTACTGTTCTTTTTCCTGTCCGTCCTGTACTGCACGGTTCTCTTTAATAAAACTGATAAACTGCCGCGTCGTGCGTGAAACAATCTGCGCCTTTTTCCAGACGATTACCGCTCCTGTCTCCAGGGCCGGCGACAGCGGAATATATTTCAGTTCATCAAACCGGTTCTGCAGATGAAAGCAGAGCGCCACTCCCATCTTCCTTTCAACCATAACGGCCACATTATTGATCAGATTATATGTACCGATCACATGGATCTGATCATAATAATCTCCGAACCATCCTTCCAGCTCATTTTTGACAAGAGGCCTCTGTACGAGAAATACCGGCACATCCAGCAGATCCTCCGGCGTGATGGATTTTTTCCGGGCCAGCTCAGAGTCTTTGCGGACCAGCACGCCCCACCGTTCCTTCCTCCGGAGACGGATGAAATTATATTTCGAGATATCCACCGGCTCCGTCAGCAGTCCGATATCCAGCAGTCCCTTATCCAGCCGGTCTTTTATATCATCTGCGTTTGCCGTATACAGATCGTACCGGACCATGGGGTATGTATCAGTGAACCTTTCCATAACATCTGCCAGTTCCTGCACGCTGTTTGTCTCCCCGCTTCCAATCGAAATGTTTCCCGAGAGTTCTTCCTCACCGTGCCGGAACTCATTTTCTGCCTTGTCCACAAGCTGGACGATCTCCTGAGCTCTGCGCTTCAGAAGCATCCCGTCCTCTGTCAGACGGATGCTGTGGTTGCTCCTTTTAAATAATTTCGTCTCCAGCTCCTCTTCCAGCTGCATAAGCTGCCGGGAAAGGGTCGGCTGGGTGATATGCAGAAGTTCCGCGGCTTTTGTTATGTTTTCTTCTCTTGCCACCATTAAGAAATATCTCAGCACTCTTATTTCCATTGTCATACACCTCATGTTGAGAATATCATCCCGTGCCGGATTTTTCAATCTGTTTTATCTGCATTTTCTGCCCAGCTCGTACGCCAGCTTGGGGTAACGGCTGTGTCTTGTCATGGAGGGACTGCCGCATCCTCTGCCCAGCACCATTCCCTGATCCTGGAAGTCCAGATACCGGACCAGCGTCTTATAATGGCTTTCCAGAGCGTCAAACGTCCAGTCGTCACTGTTCCAGGCAACGGTCAGAAGCGCTGATTTCATATGCTTTCCTGTGATGCTGCTGTTATATGCGCAGAACCGGTCCACCACGGTCTTCAGCTGGGCAGACATGCCATAGTAATAAAGCGGCGTCGCAAAGACAATCATATCCGCGCCAAGAACCGCGGCCCTTATCTCCTGATTGTCGTCATGCTGTATACACGGTCCCTCATAACCGCACGCCACACATCCTGTACAGGGATTTATATTCATATCTGCCAGGTCGAATCTCAAAACGCTGTGTCCCGCTTCTTCCGCGCCCCGGGTGAACTCCTCTGCCAGAATGTTCGTGGAACCGTTTTTATTTGGGCTTCCCTGCAAAATAACGATCTTCATAATCATTTTCTCCTTCCATTTTTCTCTGTCTGTTTTTCTGTTCTGTCTCAGAAAGAGTACAGGCCCCTTCTGAGAAACCGCGAAGCCAGCTATCCGGTTATGACAGGCAGCGGAGCGGACCGCGGATATCCGCCTGACCCGCGCCTTCCTTACAGGACTTCAGATACCCAGCTCTGTATCTCTTCCCGGGAGGAAGACGCGTCTTCCTCATAGCAGTCAAAGATATTGTCCGAGATCTCCGCATCCGGCGCCGCTTCTGTAATAATTTCCACACTCTCCTCCAGTTCCGGCCTTGCGTCATCCCGCCGCTCCTGATTTGCCCGGTCCAGACATTCGTCCCAGTCGCTGGAATAAGGCTCTGTCACCTGTATGGGAAACAGATCCCCGCCGGTCTCTTCCTGCACCCATCCCGCCAGCTGCTGTACGTTTCCCGGCGGGATCACACTGGGAGACGCCACTGCGTCCACATCATCCGCCAGTATGGCATTGTCCGCCCACGAGAAATAAGCCACCAGAATGTTTCCGGACGTCTGCGGGGCATTTTCCTGAAGTTCTGATGTGTCAGCCGTGCTTTCGTCTGCCGCCGTACCGCTGTCTTCTCCTGCCCCGGTGCGCTCTTCCTGTACATTTCTTTCCCTGTTATCTGTATCTTCTGTATTTCCGCAGCCGGATGCAGCGGCTGCAAAACATATACATAAAATCAATGCTGATATTCTTTTTTTCATCTCATCCTCTGCTGACTGCCTGCCGATATTCTGCTTCTTCTGTTTTATTTCTGTATCTTTACAGCTTCTGGCTGCCGGCAGACCAGACGTGTTTTTCCTGTGCCTGCTCTGCTGTATTCTGTGCCATAACGCCTACCAGCCTGTGGGGAACATAGGGCTCTTCCAGATAGCTGATCTCCTCTTCCGTCAGACAGATATCTGCCGCTTTTGCCATGCCTTCTACATGAGACAGCTTTGTCGCTCCTACTACCGGCGCCGTCACCTTCGTAAGCAGCCAGGCAAGAGCAATCGCGGTCATAGACACTCCCCGTTTTTCCGCCAGTTCTGCCACACGGGATATAATCACACCGTCTTCCTTTTCCGTAGCGCCATATTTCAGTTTCGCGTAATCATCTTCCTGCAGCCTTTTTGACGTCTCTCCCGGCTTCTTTGAGAGGCGGCCGCCTGCCAGCGCGCTGTAGGGTGTCATGGCAATATTGTCCTCCCGGCAGAGCTTCGCCATCTCCCGCTCCTCTTCGCGGAAAATAAGATTGTAATGGCCCTGTATGGACACAAATTTTGCAAATCCCTCTTTTTCCGCAAGAGCGTTCGCCTTGGCAAGCTGGTAGGCAAAGCAGTTGGAGATACCGATATATCTTGCCTTTCCGGCTTTCACTACATTATTGAGTCCTTCCATGATGTCATAGAGCGGCGTCGCATAGTCCCACATATGGTAGATATACAGATCCACATAATCCATCCCCAGGTTTTCCAGGCTCTTATTGATCATCTTTTCAATATGCTGCTGCGCAGACACGCCCTGCTGAATCTCTTCCGGCGTGCGCGGAAGAAACTTGGTGGCCACAACGACTTCGTCCCGTTTTGCGAAGTCCTTAAGCGCCCGGCCCAGATACTGCTCGCTTGTACCGCTCTGGTACGCAATCGCCGTATCATAAAAATTGATGCCGGAATCCAGAGCCCGGCGGATAATTTCCCGGGTGTGTTCTTCATCAATCGTCCATGTGTGCTGTCCGTTTCCGGCATCGCCGAATCCCATACAGCCCATACAGATACGGGAAACATTTAAATCAGAATTACCTAATTTTGCATACTGCATATTTTTCTCCTTCCATTGGCAACGTAGTCGAACCGGGGATTCCTGCGTCCCTGTTCATAGTTTATACATTTATACTTTTTTGAATATCTTCTGTAATTTTATTCTGACATGGCGGCGGCATCAATTCAAATACTTAAATCTTATGTTTTTTAATGCCCGCAGAGCATTTCTTTTCAGCCATCCACAAAATTTCATGTGCGGTAAAGTAACACAGAAATTTGACGGGCAGCAGTCCACCATTCCGTAATTCTCAAATAAAGATATATACTTACGCAACCAGACCTAACATTTTTTGCCCGCCATAGTTGGTGGAACTTTTGAAAAGTCAAAAGTATAATGATATCAGGAGGTGTGAAAAGAGTGAAAAATAAAGTAGATTTTTGGACGCACCTATATAAGGGTTCATAAAAACCCTGATTTTAAGGCTATATAGCAATAAAATAAAGATTAGTTATCGTTGCGCTTCACTAACTTAGAACTATCGTA
>DXIU01000004.1 GCA_019112765.1 Candidatus Mediterraneibacter norwichensis
GGCATCCGCACATGATCACACCGTCCGCTCCTCTCTCAAACGCTCTTAAAATAAACATCGGATTGACACGGCAGGAGCAGGGAACGCGGATGATCTTAACATCTGCCGAGTAGGACATACGGCTGCTTCCCGCCAGGTCAGCGCCTGCATAACTGCACCAGTTACAGCAGAACGCAACGATCTTTGGTCTGAATTCTTCATTCTTTTCTATCGACATATCGCATCCACCTCCGCTAAGATCTGTCTGTTAGAGAATCCCTGCAGGTCCATTGCTCCGGACGGACATGTTACAGTACAAGCGCCGCAGCCCTGACAAAGCGCATCGTTTACAACAGCAATACGTCTTGTCTCACGGATTCCGTGGTCATTCACCTCTTTATCCTCGTAGCTGATTGCTCCGTACGGGCATACGTTTGCACACTGAGAACATCCGTTACAAAGCAGCTCGTCTGAATGTGCCGTACACGGATTGGTCAGCAGCTTGTCTTTCGCAAGCAGTCCGATTGCTTTTACAGCGGCAGCCCCTGCCTGGGAAACGGTCTCAGGAATATCCTTCGGTCCCTGACATACACCGGAAAGGAAGATACCTGCTGTCGGTGACTCAACCGGACGAAGCTTTGCATGAGCCTCTGTAAGGAAATTGTTTGTATCGATACTTGCTGTCAGCATAGTAGCAATTTTTCTCACATCCGGATTCGGCTCGATGGCAGCAGCGAGAACGACCATATCAGCCTCTTTCAAGATCTGTTTGTTGTCAATCAGGTCCGCGCCCTGTACAAGCAGCTTTCCGTTCGGCTGCGGAATAACTTTTCCGACCTGTCCTTTGATGTAGTTTACACCATAGTCTTCTACTGCTCTGCGGTAGAACTCATCAAAATTCTTGCCCGGCGTTCTCACATCAATGTAGAATACCGTCACATTTGTATCCGGATATTTGTCGCGGATCAGCATGGCGTGTTTTGCTGTGTACATACAGCAGATCTTTGAGCAGTAGCTCTTTCCTCTGTCGTCTGCGCAACGGCTTCCCACACACTGAACAAATACGATTTCCTTCGGTGCCTTTCCGTCGGAAAGACGCTCCAGATGTCCGCCTGTCGGTCCTGCCGCGTTCATAATACGCTCCAGTTCCAGAGATGTAATAACATCTTTGCTCTGGCTGTACGCATACTCATCATACTTGTCAAGCTTGATCATATCAAATCCGGTTGCAACTACGATTGCGCCGTACTTCTCTGTAACAATCTCATCCTTCTGTTCGTAGTCAATCGCGCCAGCCTGGCATACCTTGGAACAGATTCCACATTTTCCCGTCTTGAACTTGATGCAGGCATCACGGTCAATAACCGGAACGTTCGGAACTGCCTGCGCGAACGGTGTGTAGATCGCGCTTCTGTTGCTTAAGCCGCGGTTGAACTCGCTCGGAGTCTTCTTGCTCGGACATTTTTCCTGACACAGTCCGCAGCCTGTACATTTATTCATATCCACGCTTCTTGCTTTTTTACGGATCTCAACCGTAAAGTCTCCCACGAAACCGGACACACTCTCCACTTCACTGTATGTATAGATATTGATGAGGGGATGTGCGTTCACTTCTCCCATCTTCGGTGTCAGGATACAGGAAGAACAATCCAGAGTCGGGAATGTCTTGTCAAGCTGTGACATTCTTCCTCCGATACTCGGTGTCTTCTCCACAATATCCACCGGATATCCTGCCTCTGCAATATCAAGGGCTGTCTGAATACCTGCGATACCGCCGCCGATTACAAGCGCTCTCTTTGTAACACGGCTCTCACCCGGCTGAAGCGGTGCGTCAAGATTTACTTTCGCGACCGCCGCACGCATCAGAATAACTGCTTTCTCCGTCGCTTCTTCCATATCCTTGTGGATCCAGGAGCAGTGCTCACGGATGTTTGCGATTTCTACCATATACGGGTTTAATCCCGCTTTCTCCGCCGCATTTCTGAATGTCGTCTCATGCATACGCGGAGAACATGAACAGACAACAAGTCCGGTCAGCTGTTTTTCTCTGATCGCTTTGTGGATCAATTCCTGTCCCGCCTCGGAACACATGTACGCATAATCCTCAGCATGAACAACCCCCGGCTCATGGAGAGCCATCTCCACAACTTTCTTCACGTCTACCGTTGCCGCGATATTTGTTCCGCAGTGGCAGACAAATACTCCTATT
The DNA here is from genome assembly GCA_019112765.1 of Candidatus Mediterraneibacter norwichensis. Taxonomy (GTDB): domain Bacteria; phylum Bacillota; class Clostridia; order Lachnospirales; family Lachnospiraceae; genus Mediterraneibacter; species Mediterraneibacter norwichensis. Next base: position 2,189 of record DXIU01000004.1, read on the forward strand.
CTCTGCACCTTTTATCACCTCCTGTATCTTCTGAATGCACTTACAAGCAGCTGCTGCGGTGTGTCCGGATCAATCAGTTCCGGAATCTCATCGGGAGTCAGGTAATCCTGTCCCTTTTCACGCACAACAATCTGTCTTGCCGCATCGATCAGTTTGCCCGGCTTTACATCACGGGGACATCTCTCTATGCATGCAAAGCAGGAAAGACATTTCCAGAGGGATTTTGAATTTACAAGAGACTCAATATCTTCATTGATTACATAGGATACAAACTGGTGCGGTTTGATATCCATCTCATTGTAGGAAGGACAGGAAGCGGAACATTTGCCGCACTTCATGCACTTCAGAGGATTCACTCCGCTGATTTCCTTGATCATTTCTGCGCGTTTCTGTTCTGTTTTCACTGTTCCTTCACCTCCTCTTTCACGCCCAGCGCCTCTGCCAGGAGTTCTGTAAAGTAATATACCGGCAGGTTGCCGCCATTGTTTTTATTCAGATTGTACATGCACAGAGGACAGGCAGTGATCAGCATGTCAGCGCCGAATCCGGACGCACTCTCCTCAATCTTTCTGCACATTTCTTTTGACATATCCTCTTCTTTCAGAGATATGTATCCTCCGCAGCACTCATTGCGGTACGGATAAATTACCGGCTCTGCACCGATGGCACGGATAAAGTCTTCCATGATCTTCGGATTTTCCGGATTGTCGAAGGCAAGCAGCTTGCCCGGACGAAGAAGCAGACAGCCGTAATAAGCTCCGATCTTCTTTCCGGTAAGCGGATTTACCACTTTCTTTTTCACTTCGTCAAATCCGATACGGTCACGAAGCACTTCGAGAAAATGAAGTACAGTCGTTTCTCCGGTATACGGCTCATCCAGCGCCATATAATTGTTGGCTCTTGTCCGGATATCCTCCACATTCTTCATATCATCGTTCACACGTTTGAGCACGTGATGACAGGCAGAGCAGAGCGTAACCAAATCCTGGCCCTTTTCCTTTGCGTCGTTAAGCGCGCGGACGGAGGACAGTTTCGTGGCAATCTCATCACTTCCCAGCGGATAGACACCGCCGCAGCACTGCCACTCGCTGATCTCTTCCAGTTCAAATCCCAGCACCTCTGCCGAAGCTCTGGCATACCGATCCAGGTCCTGAGCCTTGTTCTTCAGGGTGCAGCCGGGATAATAACTGTATTTCATAGTATTACCTCCTTGTCTGTCAGGCGGAAAACCAGGCCGCCTTGTCACTTAAATTTACCCCACGCGAAAACCGCCGTGGGGTTAATAAATTATATATCCAACTGAGCGATTACTTCTTTTAACTTGTTTGCACTTGACTGAAGCTTCGCAACTTCCTCGTCTGTCAAACGCATCGGAACTTTGCCCTGGACGCCGTTCGGTCCTACCAGACACAGAACGCTGAGACATACATCTTCAATTCCGTACTCGCCGTGCATCAGTGAGGAAACAGTTGCCACTGAATCTGAAGCTGCCACTACCATGCTGCAGAGCTGACATACCGCAACAGAAACCGCATAGAATGTAGCTCCTTTCTTTGCGATAACCTCTCCGCCTGATTTGTGAACGAACTCTTCCATTCCGCCTTTGTCCAGCTCGCCAAGATCAATGCCATGATCCTTCATTGACTCATAATAATCATCTACATTTACAGTAGCGATTGTTGCTCCTGACCACGGAACGAAGGAAGAATCACCGTGCTCGCCAAATACATACGCATGAATATTTTTCTGTGCTACGCCGAAATGTTCTGACAGTCCGGAACGAAGACGCGCGGTATCAAGAAGTGTACCGGAACCGATAATCTGGTTCTCCGGAAGTCCGGAAATCTTTGTAAATACATAAGTAAGAACATCTACCGGGTTGCTTACAATGATGTATTTTGCATCCGGTGCCGCTTTTACGATCTCCGGAGTGATGGATTTGATAATATTTACATTTGTCTGTGCAAGCTCGATTCTTGTCTGTCCCGGTTTACGGGCAATACCGGAGGTGATAATAACAATATCGGATCCCTTTGCATCCTCATAATCTCCTGCGATGATAGAGATCGGATTTCTGAAGCAGGTTCCCTGCTTGATGTCCATAACCTCTCCCTCAGCCTTGTCCTTGTTGATATCGATCATTACAATCTCAGATGCGATATCTTCATATGAAAGTTTGTACGCGATTGTGGCTCCGACACTTCCGGCGCCGATGATTGTGATTTTACTGCTCATTTGTTCTCCACTTACCTTTCTTTTAAATTTTTCTCGCAATAAAAAAAGAAATCACGATTAATACGCTGCTGTTTTTTTAATCCAGATATCATTTCATCAAAAAAAGAGCTGCACTGCTTTTCCCTCCGTAAAAACAAAAATTAATCAGATTTCACTTCCTTGATCATACCATATTGTCAATAATTTGACAAGCTGTCTTTTTGAAAAGACTGTTGGGTTTTTCTGTCTTTTCTGTATTCTGAAGGACTGACCCTTTTCTGTTTCTTAAATGCCTTTGAAAAATACAGGTTATTTTCAAAACCTACAGAGTACGCAATGGCCGACACTGACAGATCCGTCTCCTTGAGCAGATGACAGGCCTGCTTGATCCTGTATTCGGACAGGTATTCTTTCGGGGATTTTCCCAGATACGTCTGGAAAGACCGGAACAGATGACTCCGGCTTATGCCCACATACGCCGCCACATCTTCCACAGTAACCGGATAGGAGTAGTTGGTTTCTATATATTTCTCTGCTTTTTCCACATAAGTGCTACGGATCTCCTTTTTCTGATTTTTCTTTTCCCCGTAATGCATAAATACCGCCAGAAAACTGTACAGAGCTCCCGCCATGGCAACAGCAGCTTCATAAGTATTTCCCTTCACCTGATAGATCCGCTCCAGCCCGTCCCGGAGCTTTTCCTCCGGAATCCTTCCCTGAAGAATATAGGGAGTTTCCTTGGTAAAAGCTGTATTCCGGATAATCGATGCCGCGTCCGCTCCCATAAATCCTGCCCAGCCGTACTCCCATGGTTCCTCGCTGTCCGCGCAGTACTGTACCTCAACTCCGGGATACAGAATAAAGGTATCCCCCTTGGAAAGCCGGCGTGACATACTGCCCACCGTATAATATCCGCTGCCGGACAAAATATAGTGAATACAGTAATGATCCCTTATTCCCGGCCCCCACTGGTATTTCGGCTCACACTTCTGGTACCCTACATTATATACAGACAATGATGTCAGCAGGTTCTCGCCCACTTTATATGAATGTTTATATGAATCTGCCATCCCTGTTCCTCCTTTCCCGCTTTTCTGCTTTCATTATAATTACGGCCAAACCTTCGTGCAACATTTTTACATATTATTGCACGTATTTTTTATAGACGGAAATGGAACATCCATTTTATAATACAGCCAGAACGAAAAACGGATATCTGTTCTTCACAATGTACCGCTTCACTTTTCACAATTCAACATTTAGGAGGAAATTATAATGAAGAAAAAGCTGTTTGACAAATTTGCAGAATTATTTGGCAGCACGGACCAGGCGCACTTCTATTTTTCACCGGGCCGGGTGAATCTGATCGGCGAGCATACGGACTACAACGGAGGTCATGTTTTCCCATGTGCCCTGACCATCGGCACTTACGGGGCTGCCCGCCGCAGAGAGGATCGTCTGATTCATTTTTATTCCATGAATCTGGACCATTTCGGCGTAGTTGAGGTATCCCTTGATGATCTTTCATACAATGCAAAGTATAACTGGGCCAACTACCCCCTTGGCGTTGTATGGGCATTTGCTCAGAAGGGCTATAAACCGGACAGCGGTTTTGATATGGTTATCTGGGGAAATATTCCAAACGGTTCCGGACTTTCCTCCTCTGCTTCTCTCGAAGTGCTCACCGGTGTAATTCTTACAGATCTGTTTGGTATTACCAGCTTAAGCATGACTGACCTTGCGCTGATCGGCCAGTACTCCGAAAATAATTTTAACGGCTGCAACTGCGGTATTATGGATCAGTTTGCCGTTGCCATGGGCAAAAAGGACAATGCGATCTTCCTGGATACAAGTACGCTGAAATTTGAATACGCTCCCATTGAGCTTGAAGATGCGAAAATCATTATTACAAACAGCAAGGTAAAACACAGTCTGGTTGATTCTGCATACAACGACAGACGTCAGGAGTGTGCAGATGCTCTCGCTGCTCTGCAGAGAGAACTCGACATTGAATCCCTTGGCGATCTGAGTCCGGAGGACTTTGAAGCAAACAAAGGCCTGATCACAGATCCGACACAGCTGAAAAGAGCGAAACATGCAGTTTACGAAAATCAGCGCACAATCGACGCTGTCGCTGCTCTTCGCGCAGGCGATATCAGCCGGTTCGGAGAACTGATGAATCAGTCCCATATATCTCTGCGGGACGACTATGCAGTTTCCTGTGATGAAATTGATATTCTGGTTGATCTGGCATGGAAAATCCCGGGCGTGATCGGGTCCCGCATTACCGGCGGCGGATTCGGCGGATGCACAGTCAGCATTGTAAAAAATGATTCTGTAGATACATTCATCGAAAGCATCGGAAAGGCATACAAAGAAAAAGTCGGACATGAGGCGGAATTCTACACAGTCCAGATCGGTGACGGCGCTTCCCGCCTGGACGACTGATATTTGTATTTTATACGCAGTTTTAAAATCGGAGGTTGAAAAACATGCTCTATGAAGCAATAAAGAAACTGGTTCAGTACGGAATCAATACAGGGCTTACGCCTGAATCAGAGCGGATCTACACAACCAATCTTCTGCTGGACGTCATGAAGGAAGACAGCTACGAAGATATGCCCTGCGATCTCAGCAATATTGTTCTGGAAGACGTACTTGCGGAGCTTCTGGATGAAGCAGTAAAAAGAGACATTATCGAAGACAGTATTACATACCGTGATCTGCTGGACACAAAACTTATGAACTGTCTCATGCCCAGACCCTCACAGATTCAGACGGATTTCTGGAAGAAATATGAAACTTCCCCGGAAACGGCCACCGACTACTACTATAAGTTAAGCCAGGACAGCGATTATATCCGCCGCTACCGCATCAGAAAGGACAGAAAATGGACGGTGGATACGGAATATGGAACACTTGATATTACAATCAACCTCTCCAAGCCGGAAAAAGATCCGAAAGCTATCGCGGCTGCGGGAAAAGCAAAATCTGCTTCATACCCAAAATGCCAGCTCTGTATGGAAAACGAAGGCTATGCGGGCAGAACAAACCATCCCGCCAGGGAAAATCACCGTATCATTCCTATTACTATTCAGGGGAAAAAATGGGGCTTTCAGTATTCTCCTTACGTATACTATAATGAGCACTGCATCGTTTTCAACGGGGAACACATCCCTATGAAAATCGACCGGAATACTTTTGCGAAGCTGTTCGACTTTATTAAACTTTTCCCCCATTATTTCCTCGGCTCCAATGCGGATCTTCCCATTGTAGGAGGCTCTATCCTGAGCCATGATCATTTCCAGGGAGGAAATTATACCTTCGCAATGGCGAAAGCACCTGTAACTGAAAACTTTCAGATAGCCGGATACGAGGATGTTGCCGCCGGCATTGTAAAATGGCCGCTCTCTGTAATCCGCCTTCAGAGCCGTGATTCGGAACGGATTATTGATCTGGCTGAACACATTCTCAGCAAGTGGCGCAGTTATACAGATAAAGACGCATTTATCTTTGCGGAGACTAAGGGGGTACCTCACAACACAATCACGCCCATTGCCCGCAAACGCGGAGATTTTTTTGAGCTTGATCTGACACTGCGGAACAATATTACCACAGAGGAGCATCCGCTTGGTGTATTTCATCCTCACGCGAAACTGCATCATATTAAAAAAGAAAATATCGGTCTGATCGAAGTCATGGGACTGGCCGTTCTTCCTGCCCGGCTGAAAGGAGAAATGGAACTCCTCCGTCAGTATATCCTGGAAGGCAGAGATATCCGCAGCAATGATCAGATTGCCAAACACGCGGACTGGGTTGATGAATTTCTGCCGGCATACACGGATATCAGCGCGGACAACATAGATCATATCCTGGAACAGGAAGTCGGGAAGGTCTTCTGCCAGGTGCTGGAAGACGCCGGCGTATATAAAAATACCGAAAAAGGCCGGAAAGCGTTCCACCGTTTTCTTGAAATCCTTTAACTTCGGATTTGTCGAAGGGAATTTCCGGACAGCAGACACAAACCGGAAGGGAAGGGAGTTTTTATAAGACGGATTCAGAAGAGGGGGACAGGGAATTCTGATTCCGTTCCATGAGTTAAGAAAAATAACGGAACCTGGGAATCAGCTAAAAGCAGGATTTGCAGCGTGCTAACTCGCATACGCTCGGACAGAGCCCGCTGTAAATCCTGACGCTGATTCTCAGGTTCCTATTTTTCTAAACTCATTCCAGAGTCATCAGAATTCCCTGTCCCCCTCTTCTGAAAGTCGCATCCAAAAAACTCTCCGGACTTCCGTTTTTCTGTTCCTCAGTCCGGAAATTCCCTTCGCAGATCCTCATGAGGCAAAAGGAAAGGGGCACTTTAACGGCGGAGACGGCAGGTGATCCAGCCAGTGGTG
>DXIU01000056.1 GCA_019112765.1 Candidatus Mediterraneibacter norwichensis
TCTGAGCGAATGCGAGTTTTCTGCTGTAAATTTTGCTCTTAGCCTGTCGTCAGGTTTTTTAGTTTTTCTTTATCTGCGGAACGGAAACAAAAGCACACATCCCTCATTTCCAGATCCGATTATCCAATCTCCTGGTATCCAGGTGTTTTCGGACACCTCTTCACTCACAGTTCCCCGACAAATCCGAATCCGTCTGCCTCAAAGCGTCCCGCCGTTTTCTTTCAGCCATTTTTTCCATTTCCTGTAATCCGGCATTATGGATTCGACGATGGCATAAAATGCTTTTGAGTGATTCATTTCTTTCCGGTGGGCCAGCTCATGTACTACCACATAATCCAGAACTTCCGGCGGGGCAAAGATGAGACGCCAGTTAAAGTTCAGATTCCCTTTGCTGCTGCAGCTTCCCCAGCGGGTCTTCTGCTCCCGGATGGAGATCCGCCCGTAAGTGACGCCCATAATGCGGGCATACCACGCTGTCTTTCGGGCAAAGATATCCCGTGCAAGTTCGATATACCGCCTGCGCTCTGCGTCAGAAAATTCCCGGCGGGGAGCGGAGGCAGCCTTTCTGGCAGTTTCCAGATGGGTCATTATCCACGGTTGTTTTTCGGAAAGAAAGGATTCGATGGCAGAGCGGGGACATCCGTAGGGAGCGCGGACTTTTACACGGGCTTCCCGGGTAATCTGGATGGCGATTGACTTGCGGCGGCTGTATACTATATCATAGGAAAAAGGATAAATCATAAAGACACCTCGTATGATTATAATGAATACTCAAAGTATAGCAAAAGAAAGAACGGCATACAAGACGGCCGGAACGGAGGACAGCGTGGGAGAGAACAATAAAAAGAATAAAAGGTGGCTGAAAAATCTGAGCGAAGCGCTTTATATGGAACTGAGAGAACACAAAAGTTCTTTTATCGTATATTTTACTCTGCGATTACTTGTGATTGTGATGATGGTTCTTCAGCTTATGAACCGGAATTATGAAAATGTATTTCTCTGTGTACTTACACTGATGCTTCTGGTCATACCAAGTCTGGTGCAGGTTACATTTAAGGTGGAGCTTCCTACGGTTCTGGAAATTATTATACTCATTTTTATATTTGCCGCGGAGATCCTGGGGGAAATCAGTGAATTTTATCTGCTGTTTCCTTTTTGGGATACGGTGCTGCATACGATCAACGGATTCCTTGCGGCGGCTATCGGTTTTTCCCTTGTGGATCTGCTGAACAGAAGCAAAAAGGCAGTGTTCAGTCTGTCGCCTCTGTTTATGGCGATTGTGGCTTTCTGTTTTTCCATGACTATCGGAGTGATCTGGGAATTCTTTGAATTCGGCATGGATCAGATCGCAGGATTTGATATGCAGAAAGATACCGTTATCCATACCATCCGGTCTGTGAATCTGGATCCGGCGGGACGAAATGTGCCCTATGTAATCGACGGCATTACAAGTACGGCGGTAAACGGGGCGGAACTGGGGATTGGCGGTTACCTGGATATTGGACTGATTGATACCATGCAGGATCTGATCGTCAATTTTATCGGGGCTTCTATTTTTTCGGTAATCGGCTTCTTCTTTGTGAAAAACCGGGGAAGAGGAAAGGTCGCGAAACGCTTCATTCCACGGAGAAAATCGGAAGACAGAGATTTCCTGAAAATTGTTATGGAAGAAAAAGAAACAGAAGAAGGAGCAGAAGCTGAGACGGCGGAAGAAAAGAAGAACGCAGATAACCGTGAGGAGACCGGAGAGCAGTAAAAAGGAAAAACTGTCAGGTCTGCTTCCGTTCTGTCAGTTACAGAAAATAAAGAAGGGGCAACGCGGCCCCTTCTTTATCATAACCCGAAAAAGCGGAAATACTAAAGCGATTTTTCTGTTTCATATATCATATCTTCGAACAGTTCTTTGTAGTCGTCCGAATCATCCATCAGGATGAAATAAAACAGTTCCGAATCATCATTGATACATGCGTATACATTCCATATACCGGTATCTGTTGTTGTCAATACTCTTCCGCATATAGTATACATTCCTGCGACAGAAGAACATTCTTCCGCATTAAGCACGCCTGCGTCAGCGATTCCGTATATATCATATAAATTATCCAGGATATCCGAAGGCTCTGCGCTGCCTGCCGAATATCCGGATCCGCCGTATACAAAATCTATTCGTTTCGAAGCGTCGGTGTCTGTCTGGAATACAGCGTAGGCTTCGTTTGAAAGCCCCTCGTCATAAGAGAAGACGGTCGGAATCGAAAAATCATATTCAAAGAATTTAAATGTCGTTGTTTCGTTCATTGCTGATTTTATGCCGCTGCCGCGCCATATATGTATGCCGACCGCGGTCAGAACAACAGCCGCGGCAGCGATTATACAGATCAGGGGGAGAAGTATATTTTTCTTTCCGGCAGGTTTTGCCTGCTCCGGTATAAAAGTGTTATTTGTATTTCCCGCTGTTTTCTGTCCGCATACCGGACAGAAATTACCATTTTCAATTTTAGTTCCACAATTTGAACAGTACATTTTTTCTCCTTCCTTGGTTTCATCATAAACCAGATAGATGATATCCTTTATTTCGTTAATCAGTATATATCTGCGTATCTAAATATTTTTTTTGATATCAGAACGGGCAGATCTGCCTTCTGTTACATGAAATATACGAAAAAAACCGTTCCAGAGAATAAACAGGACGAAGGCGCCGAATATTGTGGCTCCGATATAGATAAAAATAGAGGGAAGATTGCCGGTACGGACGGCAATATCCCGAAAGACAATCTGCTGCATGGGATAGTCCGGATTGATATAAAACATGTTGATCGTACCGTATTTATCCAGAGACAGATTAATTCCTACTGCGATCAGGCAGCAGGCCAGGTAAAGGGCTGTTGCGCCTGCAAATGCATGCAGAGAAAGGAGCAGCCGGGAACGCCGGGAAAACGGACGGGATGAGGCAGTCCGGGGCTGTTCCCGGAAGAAGACAATGCCTGAAAAGACGGCTGTACCGATCATCAGAAAGTGCCACAGATAGGAATGCACTGTCAGGGGCGCATAGCTGTAGTGCAGGCCGCTGGTGTCGGCGAATACGATAGTTCCGCCCAGGAGGGCGTAGCACATAATAAAACAGAGAAGCGCTCTGCGGACTTTTTCCGGGCGCGCGAAGGGAAGGGCAAGAAAAACATACATGGGGATGCTGCAGAGCTGAAACGGAAAGTACCACAGATTATAGACGCCGTGTCCCACAAGAAAGGTAAGCGTCAGCTGTTTCCAGATCTCACTGCACAGCATAAGAAGTCCGAATGTGAAAAAAAGTTTGTCTGCAGGGCGGCTGAAATATTTTTTCCTGTTCGTGGAAATGGCATTCATGGGTCTGCCTCCATTATCTTATAGTCAGTAAAATGATATAATGAATAAAGAAGGGATCGTATCATCCCTTCTTTATATTATAACTCGAAAATCCGGAAATACTAAAGTTCTTCGCACAATTTCCGAAAATCATCACAGTAATCCCCGTCACAGTGATAGACTTTCCCGTCTATTACTATAATATCTGAGGAAAGAGTGAGACGGGATCGCTCTCCATCTGTGAAATATAAGTCAATATTAAGGCCGCCGTCCCCGACATTTGGCAGAGTCCTGATCAAATGTATTTCTCTCAGCAGTGAGAGCACCTTATCTTTGTCTTCCGGCCTGGAAAATACATTTTCGGTGTCGCCGGGGTGATAAATAATGATTTTTTCAATATCATTGCTATTTATGTCGTCAAACGGATGCGCGCCCCTGAGCCAGATGAAAAGAAAAATAAGAACGACAATGATACAAAGCATAATAATTACAATTTTCTTTTTCATGAAAGATATCTCCTTTTCCAATTTGGCTTTAAAAGACTGACAGCAGAGGAACTGCTTTTAACTACTTTGTTACAAAGATTATTTTGGTAAAGTTACTTAATATTTAGAGAGGGAAAAAGTCCATGTATATGTATAATTATTATGTGAAAAAGTTGTTCCGCTGGTTTTATATGTTGCTGTAATTGAGCTGCTTGACCGAGAAGCTTTACCATTATCACCACATCTATATACTAACAAATCAAGGGGAATTTTGCGATAATTTTAAATAAAACAATATAATATTTAGAAAATTATAATGGCAATATAAAATCAGGTAAAATGTTGAAAAACAGAGGAGAAAAACGATTGCGGAAATTAGTGGTATCTGCCGGGATTGTTAAAAAATAAACATTTCTATGCATGGATTTTACAAAAAAACAAAAAAATGAAATGCAAAAATTTAAAGTTTGGAAGTGGAAAACAGAGCGGAATCTGTAATTTATAAAAAAAGAATAAAAAAATGCACAAAAATGAAGAAAAACGAAAAAGAAAAGAAGGCAAAATGGCGTAAAAAAACGGGCGGAATCAATTTGGAAAGTAAAAATTCAAATTGTTGACAAATAAAAAAAACGGGCGTAATATTTAGTCAACTTTTCAGAAAAATAATACAGAAAATGATCTGAAAAGTAGGTTTATACAGCGGGTTCGAGGGAGAACGGCTCTCTCGCTTTTTTTGTGCAAAAATACGAAAAAACCTTCTGTATAATACCTGTTAAAACGGAAGAAAAAAGGAGGGAGCGATACGGGAAATCTTACGGAAACACTGATGGAAGAGCTGAACTGTGAGACGGTTTTTACTCTTCCGGTTCTGGGAGGAATTTCAGAATCTGTGGTTGTGACATGGATTATTATGGCCGTTCTTGTACTTGCGTCCATACTTCTTGTGCGCAACCTGAAGGTTGAAAATCCGGGAAAGGTACAGCTGGCGCTGGAGTCGGCCATAAGCTGGGCAAGTGATTTCTTTGAGGGGATTATCGGAAAAGAAAACAGAAGATATATCCCATATCTGATCACGGTGCTTCTTTTTCTCGGGGTGTCCAACACCATCGCGCTGCTGGGATTTAAACCTCCCACAAAAGATCTGAATGTGACGGCAGCGCTGGCGATCATGAGTATGTGCCTGATTGAGTTCTCAGGAATACGGAAAAACGGACTGAAGCACTGGGTAAAGCACTTTGCCAGTCCGGTACCGGTTGTGGCGCCGATCATGATTCTGGAGGTTGTAATCCGGCCTCTGTCGCTGTGTATGCGGCTTTTTGGAAATATGCTTGCGGGGTTTGTGGTTATGGAGCTTCTGAAAACACTTGTACCGCTCCTGATTCCCATCCCGGTCAGCTTTTACTTTGACATTTTTGACGGTCTGCTTCAGGCGTATGTATTTGTATTTCTGACAGCGCTGTTTATGAATGAAGAGATGGAGTAAATGTCAGGGAATTTATGAGAAAACAGATCTGAACAGTCTGTTTTGCAAAAACAACAATTAAGAAAATAAAAGGAGACTAAAATTATGGAAACATTAATCGCAATTGGAGCAGGTATCGCAGTATTGACAGGTATTGGAGCAGGTATCGGTATCGGACTGGCAACAGCTAAGGCAACAGAAGCAATCGCAAGACAGCCTGAGGCAGAGGGCAAGATCAGCAAAACTCTGATTCTCGGATGTGCGCTTGCCGAGGCAACTGCTATCTATGGTTTTATCATCGGCCTTCTGATCATTTTCTTCCTCTAATAAGCGGGACGGTATAAGGAGAGAAGTGTTCCGGAAAAACCGGAACGGGTATGAAAGAGAAAGGCGGGTGTGAAAAGGTGCTGAGATTAGACATGAATCTTGTCTATGAGATGATAAACCTTGTTGTCCTTTATCTTCTGCTCAGACATTTTCTGATCCGTCCTGTGACACAGATCATGGAGAAGAGAAGAAAGGTCATTGAAGAGGGGCTGAAGAACGCGCGGACCGCGCAGGATGATGCCATGAAAATGAAGCAGGAATATCAGGATGCGCTCAAAGGCGCCAGAGAAGAGTCAGCTGCGCTGATCGAGCGGGCCCGGAAGGACGCGAAGGTGGAATATGAGCGTATTGTAGGCGAAGCCGGAGAAAAAGCCGGAAATCTGATCGAATCTGCGAAAGAGACTGTAAAGGCAGAAAGAGAAAAGACCATGAAAGAACTGCAGTCTGAGATTGCGGGGCTGGCGGTTGCTTCTGCAGAAAAGATTGTAAGCGCAGAAGGCGGAAACCAGGGAATTTACGATCAGTTTCTGAAAGAAGTAGGTGAAAACCATGAAGACGCAGATAAATAACAGGCACAGACACCTTTCTGCGGCGGCCGGGAGATATGCTCAGGTGCTCTATGAACTGAAGATTCCGGCGGATGCCGTGAAGGAATCTGAACGGATTTTTTCGGAGACACCGGAACTGGGCGAGGTGCTCTGCAGTCCGGTTGTCAGCCGGGAAAAGAAGTTCAGTCTGATTGACCGGATATTTCCGGCGGAGATCCGGAACTTCCTTAAGACAGCCTGCAGGCATCACAGGCTGGATATCGCAGAGGATATTTTCTGTGCATATGAAGAATACTGCCGGGAACAGGAACATATTGTAAGTGCGGTGCTTTCCTGTACTGAGCCGCCTTCAGAGGAGCAGCTTGAGAAGATGGAAGCATTTTTGTGCGGCAGATACGGCGCCGTGAAGGCAAAGATCCAGGTGTGCCGGGATGAAAGCCTGCTGGGAGGATTTATCCTCCGCGTGGGAAACGACGAGTATGACTGGAGCATAAAAGGACGTCTTGACAGACTGAAACAAAAGTTAACCTGGAGGTGAGCAAGGTGAGTTCAATCAATTCAGATGAGATAATCTCCATACTGAAAGAAGAAATAGAAAATTTTGACGATATGAGCAAGGACAGTGAAGTAGGCACTGTCATCTCCGTAGGAGACGGAATCGCTACCATATATGGGATTGATCACGCGATGTACGGAGAAATCGTGACTTTTGAAACAGGCCTGAAGGGAATGGTTCAGGATATCCGGAAAAATGAGATCGGATGTATCCTGTTCGGAAGTGACACACAGATCCGTGAGGGCACAAAAGTAACCCGCACGGGAAAAAGAGCCGGCGTGCCGGTGGGCAGCGGTTTTGTGGGCAGAGTTGTCAATGCCCTGGGAGAGCCCATTGACGGCCGCGGCGAAATTAAAGAAGAAGATTATTATCCGGTTGAGAGAGAGGCTCCGGGTATTATCGACAGAAAATCTGTCGGTGTGCCGATGGAGACAGGAATTCTTTCAATTGACGCTATGTTCCCCATCGGACGCGGACAGAGAGAGTTGATTATCGGCGACAGACAGACCGGAAAGACATCCATTGCCCTGGATACGATTATGAACCAGAAGGGCAAGGATGTGATCTGTGTCTATGTTGCCATCGGACAGAAGGCCTCTACTGTAGCGAAAGTGGTAAATTCTCTGAAAAACTACGGAGCGCTGGATTATACAATTATAATGTCCTCTACAGCAAGCGACTGTGCTCCGCTTCAGTATATCGCGCCTTATGCGGGAACTGCTATGGCAGAATACTTTATGTATCAGGGAAAAGATGTGCTGATCGTGTATGATGATCTGTCAAAACATGCGGTGGCATACCGTGCCCTGTCACTTCTGCTTGGACGGTCCCCGGGACGTGAAGCATATCCGGGAGATGTATTTTATCTTCACTCAAGACTTCTGGAGAGATCCAGCCGCTTAAGCGAAGAGAAGGGCGGCGGTTCCATTACAGCCCTTCCGATTATCGAGACACAGGCCGGAGATGTATCCGCTTATATTCCGACCAATGTAATTTCCATTACTGACGGACAGATTTTCCTTGAGAGCGGCCTGTTCGCGTCCGGTATGCGTCCGGCTGTAAACGTGGGACTTTCTGTTTCCCGTGTGGGCGGCGCGGCACAGACTAAGGCGATGAAGAAAGCGTCCGGAAGTATCCGTATCGATCTGGCACAGTACAGAGAGATGGAAGTATTTACCCAGTTCAGTTCTGATCTGGATGCGGCGACCAAGGAGCAGCTGGAATACGGAAGCGGTCTGATGGAGCTGTTAAAGCAGCCTCTGGGACAGCCTCTGAGCCTTCACGAAAAAGTAATTACACTGTGCGCGGCTACCCACAAAGTTCTGCTGGGAGTTGAGAAGACACAGATTAAGAAATTCCAGGGAGATATGCTTCGCTTCTTTGATCTGAACTATCCGGAAATCGGACAGGAGATCGAGGAGAAGAAAGTACTGTCTGACGAGATGATCGGCAGGATCGTGGAAAAAGCCCGTGAATTTAAGGAAGGATTTTAAAAAGAGCAGGTGATACTATGGCAAATATCAGAGAGATACAGAGCAGAATCAACAGTGTCAAAGACACAATGAAGATTACCAATGCCATGTATATGATTTCCTCTTCCAAGATGACGCACGCAAGAAAGAAACTGGCTGATACAGAGCCGTATTTCTATGCGCTGCAGGGAGAAATATCGAGAATTCTGCGGCACGTGCCGGATCTGGAGCATCCTTTCTTTGACATGCGGGACAAGATTCCGGCAGAAGAGAGAAAGATCGGCACAATTGTCGTAACAGCAGATAAGGGACTTGCCGGAGCATACAATCACAATGTAGTAAAACTGGCAGAGGAGATCCTGGCAAGACCGGGGCAGCACAAACTGTATATCGTGGGAGAACTGGGGCGGCATTATTTTAAAAAGCATGGAGTCGAAATAGAGAACAGTTTTCAGTACACTGTGCAGAAGCCGACCATGCACAGAGCCAGGGATATCTCAGGAGTACTGATTGATGAATTCCGGCATGGCAGGCTGGACGAGATTCATATCGTATATACACGGATGGAGAATTCCGTGCAGGCAGACGCTGAGACACTGAGGCTTCTTCCTCTTGAGAAAAGTTCTTTCAATGAGATGAAAATGCCTCTCAATGTGCACCGCGAAGCCATTGCTCTTTATCCGTCGGTGGAAGCCGTAATGAAGGCAATCGTGCCGAATTATATTACCGGTATGATCTACGGCTGCCTTGTGGAAGCGTATGCCAGCGAGCACAATGCCCGCATGATGGCTATGAAATCTGCCACAGACAGCGCCGAGAGCCTGATCAGCGAACTGTCTATTGTGTATAACAGGGCGAGACAGGCCGCAATTACGCAGGAGATTACAGAGGTCTGCGGCGGTGCAAGAGCGCAGCAGAAAAAGAGCTGAAGAAAGTGAGAGATAAGTATGAATAAAGGACGAATCACACAGGTCATGGGGCCTGTTGTTGACGTAGTATTTGAAGACGGCGATCTCCCTTTTATCAAAGATGCACTGGAAGTTGTGAATAACGGGAAAAAGTGCATTATGGAGGTTGCACAGCACCTCGGAAATAATGAGGTGCGCTGCCTGATGCTGTCTGCCAGCGAGGGTCTGTGCAAGGATATGGAAGTGACAGCTACAGGAGCCGGAATTCAGGTTCCTGTAGGCGAGCAGACGCTGGGCAGACTGTTTAACGTACTCGGCGAAACCATTGATGACGGCACTCCCATTGATGACGGCGCGGAAAGATGGATAATTCACAGAAATCCGCCTACATTTGAAGACCAGAGCCCGGTTGTGGAGATTCTGGAAACCGGAATCAAGGTTATCGACCTTCTGGCTCCGTATGCAAAAGGCGGAAAAATCGGTCTTTTCGGCGGCGCCGGCGTGGGGAAAACCGTGCTGATTCAGGAGCTGATCCGCAACATTGCCACAGAGCACGGCGGATATTCCATCTTTACCGGAGTCGGCGAACGTTCCCGTGAAGGAAATGACCTCTGGACGGAAATGAAAGAATCCGGAGTTCTGGAGAAAACAGCCCTGGTGTTCGGACAGATGAACGAGCCCCCCGGAGCGCGTATGCGTGTGGCTGAGACAGGACTTACCATGGCAGAATATTTCCGTGATGAGCAGCATCAGAACGTTCTGCTGTTTATTGACAATATTTTCCGTTTTACACAGGCGGGTTCCGAGGTGTCAGCTCTGCTGGGACGTATGCCGTCAGCAGTAGGATACCAGCCCACTCTGGCAACAGAAATGGGTGAGCTGCAGGAGAGAATCGCATCTACAAGGAACGGTTCTGTTACCAGTGTGCAGGCCGTATACGTTCCGGCAGATGATCTGACAGACCCGGCGCCTGCGACAACATTTGCTCATCTGGATGCCACCACGGTACTTTCCAGAAAGATCGTAGAACAGGGAATTTACCCGGCAGTAGATCCGCTGGAGTCCAGTTCCCGTATTCTGGAGGCAGATGTAGTCGGTGAGGAACATTACGAAGTCGCGAACAAAGTAATCGCAATTCTCCAGAAATATAAAGAGCTGCAGGATATTATCGCAATTCTGGGTATGGAAGAGCTTTCCGACGAGGATAAGGCTACAGTAATGCGCGCGAGAAAAATTCAGCGTTTCCTGTCACAGCCTTTCTTCGTGGCAGAGACATTTACCGGTATTCCGGGAAAATATGTGCCGCTGAAAGAGACCATCCGCGGATTTAAGATGATTATTGAAGGAGAAATGGACGAATATCCGGAATCTGCTTTCTTCAATGTGGGGACAATTGATGATGTTATTGCAAAGGCGAAGGCAGAGCAGGCAGAAGCATAGCAGGAGTTGATGTAAATGGATACATTTGGTCTGAAAATAATTGCAAGCGATAAAGTTTTTTATGAAGGAAGATGCCGCAATCTGATTATTCCGGCGCCGGATGGAGAGGTAGGACTTCTCCCCCATCATGAAAATATGGTGATCGCCATTGAAGTGGGAATTGCCCGCATGGAAGTGGAAGCAGGCGAATGGAACGAGATTGCTGTGGGAACCGGATTTGCGGAGATTGTAAATAACCGTGTGACGCTTCTGGTAGATACGGCCGAAAGACCCGAGGATATCGACGTCCGCCGGGCTCAGGAACAGAAAGAGCGGGCGGAAGAACAGATGCGCCAGAAACGAAGCATACAGCAGTATTATCACACACAGGCTTCCCTGGCCAGAGCCATGAACCGTCTCCGCCTCGCCCAGGACAAGAAGTGGAATCTGTGATAAGAAAAGGAGAACGGAGATTTCTCGAAGACGTATTTGGAGACGACCGGCGGGGGATTCCGGCTCCGTTTCTCGGATAGGAAAAAATAAGCCCCCCGGGAACTGACTAAGGACAATCTTTAAAAAGGATAACTCGCTTTGCTCGAACAAATCCTTTTTAAAGATTAACGTCAGTTCCCGGGGGGCTTATTTTTTCTTCTGTCCGCTCCAAGTCCCCGGAATCCCACGCCGGCCGTCTCCACACGCCAGCATCTGGGGATTTTTTCACAATATTACAACATCGGTTTTGTATAGTTCTCCCCTCCGTTCCCTACACATCCGCCTTACTTAAGGAGAAGATGAACTCTGTGCCTACTCCTTCTGTGCTTACGACATTGATATGTTCATCATGCGCCTGAATTACCTCCTTTACGATGGAGAGGCCCAGTCCGGTGCCTTTTTTGTCTTTCCCTCTGGACAGGTCGGATTTATAGAAGCGCTCCCAGATTTTGTTCAGATCCTTTTTGGGAATTCCCATTCCGCGGTCTTTTACGGAAACAAACACTTTTTCGTTTTTCTCCGCGACTTCCACTGTGATTGTGGATTCGTTTTCACTGAATTTGACGGCATTATCAATCAGGTTATAAAGAACCTGCTGGATTTTCCGCATATCAGCATTTACCGGGACGGAGCCCGGAAGAAGCAGCAGCCGGATAGAAATATGTTTCGGCGTGCACACGCCTTCGAAAGAGGCGGCTGTGCTTTTTATAACTTCCTGGATGTCAAAACGGGTTTTATCCAGCAGGAGTTCTTTGGTGTCAAATTCGTTGAGTGTGAGAAGGTCCTTGGTCAGATCTGTCAGACGTTCTGTTTCGAAAAGGATGATCTTCAGATATTTCTGATACATTTCCGGCGGGATTGTGCCGTCTGTCATGGCGGTCAGATACCCTTTGATGGAGGTCAGAGGAGACCGGAAGTCGTGGGATACATTCGCCACGATTTTCTTCTGATAATCGTCCATATCCTTGAGCTGAACCGCCATATAATTCAGTGATGCGGACAGGTATCCCATCTCGTCATGAGTGTAAACCGGGATCTCATAATCCAGGTTGCCTGAGGCGTACTGCTTCGCCGCTTCGGAGATCTGTTTGAGAGGATTGTATACAAAAAACTGAAATCCAAGCAGAAAAATGAAGGACAGCAGAAAGATTACGCCCAGACAAATGTATACAGACACCATAATTTCGGAACAGTTTTCTTCGATCGCTGACAGAGGGGAGTGAATCAGCAGGTAACCACTGGTGGAAAAACCCTCGGTGACCGGAGCCATGACAGTGATCATATCTTCATCAAAATATCCGTGATAGGTTCCGGTAATATACTGGCTGCCGCCGATCTCCGCCGGGTCGAAATCCTCGATTGCTTCAGGGGAAGATGTGCCTTCCAGGTTGGAAGACGTAATCATAGTCCCGTCACTGGAAACAAACCACAGCGAGGAGTCCAGATAAAGTCTCATGGCAGCGAGCTGAGCCTGGACAGACTGGACGGAAGAAGAGTCTGAAAAATAGGACGGCAGATAGTCGCTTGCGATCAGAGTGGCTTCCCGGTAGAGTGTCCGGGAGGTATCCTCTTCCAGCTGGTTCTGGATCAGCTCTTCGGCCAGCATAGCTGTTGTAAAAACGCACAGAAAGCCGAATATAATGTACAATGCAATAAATTTTAAATGCAGAATGCTTTTCATTGGTCCATACTCCGGTGTCACTTTGTTTCAAATTTATAGCCGATGCCCCATACTGTACTCAGTTTCCAGCGGGGGTGATCTTTGATTTTTTCGCGGAGTCTTTTGATATGAACGTCAACGGTTCTGGTATCTCCGATATATTCATAGCCCCAGATGCGGTCGAGAAGCTGCTCCCGGGTAAAGACCTGGTTCGGCGAGGCGGCCAGGCAGTAGAGCAGCTCCAGTTCTTTTGGCGGCATATCCACCTGCCTGCCGTCGCACATGACGGAATAGTTGGTCAGATTGATAACCAGACTCTCGTATTCAACATATTTTGCCTTCTCTTTCGGCGGTTCCGCTGTTTTGGCGGGCTGATAGCGGCGCAGTACTGCACGGACTCTTGCCACCATCTCTTTGGAGTCAAAGGGTTTCATAATATAATCATCTGCTCCCAGTTCCAGCCCCAGCACTTTGTCGAATACCTCTCCTTTCGCGGAAAGCATAATAATCGGGGTGGCTGATTTTGCCCGGATTTCCCGGCATACCTGGTAGCCGTCAATGCCGGGAAGCATCAGGTCAAGAAGAACCAGATTCGGATTGTATGTTTCAAATGCAGAGAGCGCATCCTCTCCGTTGTGTACGATTTTTGTATCAAAACACTCTTTTGTAAGATAAAGTGAAATCAGTTCAGCAATATTTTCGTCGTCATCGACAATCAGGATTTTCTGTTTCCCTATCATAGTTGTCTTTCCCTCCTTCTATCCAAGTTCTACAATTGTAACGCCGGCGTCTCCTTCTCCGAATTCCGCCAGCCGGTAGGATTTTACATGCTTCTGGCGCCGCAGGTATTCGTGAATACCTTTGCGGAGAGCGCCGGTCCCTTTCCCATGGACAACCCGCACGGTATTCAGATGTGAAAGCAGTGCGTCGTCCAGGTATTTGTCCAGTTCTGCTACAGCTTCGTCTACTGTTTTACCGAGGAGATTGATCTCCGGGCTTACAGAAAGGGATTTTCCCATTTTCATGCTGCTTTTGGAAGTGCGGCTGAATTTTTTCGCGGCGTAGGGCGCCGGCTCTTCTATGATTTCCAGATCGGAAATATTTACCTGAGAGCGCAGAATGCCCATCTGTACGGTCACGTTTCCTCTTGAGTCAGGGAGAGAATGAATTGTTCCGGTCAGATTCATACTCAGAACTTTTACGGATTCTCCCAGTTTGAAGTCGCTTGCTTTGTACTTTTTCTTCTGCTTCGGAGCTTTGACAGCAGCGTCAGCCTGGGTGTTTTTTATTTTCTGTCTGAGACGCTCCCGCTCTTTTTCCATCTCGGCGGCCGAAATATTTTCTTTGCCGAATTTGTGGAAATTGCGGATTGTCTCGTCTGCCACTTCTTTTGCCTCCCGCAGGATGGCGCTTGCTTTTTCGTTTGCCTCCCGGATAATCCGGTCCCGCTGCTCTTCCAGCTTCTGCTGCCGCTGCTGAGCCTGTGCTTTGAGCTCTTCCGTTTCTTTCCTGTATGCCTGGATCTCCGCCCGTTCCTGCTCGATTGTACGGCGGCTGGCCTCCAGATCGGTAAGCAGGTCTTCAAAAGAAATATCCTGCTCGCTGAGCCGTTTTCTGGCGTCCTCGATAATAAACGCAGGAAGCCCAAGTTTTCCGGAAATGGCAAATGCATTGCTCTTTCCGGGAATACCGATGAGCAGACGGTAAGTAGGACGCAGGCTTTCCACGTCAAATTCGCAGCAGGCATTTTCCACGCCTTCTGTGGAAAGCGCGTATACTTTCAGCTCGCTGTAATGGGTGGTTGCCATTGTGCGGATTCCCCTTTTGTGCAGATAGGACAGAATCGCAATGGCAAGAGCAGCTCCCTCCGTCGGGTCTGTTCCCGCGCCCAGCTCGTCGAACAGTACAAGGGACTGTTCATCTACCTTTTTCAGGAAAGAAACAATATTTGTCATGTGAGAAGAGAAAGTACTCAGACTCTGCTCAATGCTCTGTTCGTCTCCGATATCCGCATAAACCTGGTGAAATACGGCAAGTTCCGAACGGTCCCCTGCCGGGATATGAAGTCCGGCCTGCCCCATCAGTGTAAACAGCCCCACAGTTTTCAGGGACACGGTTTTTCCGCCTGTATTGGGTCCTGTAATAATCAGAAGCGTAAAATCTTCTCCCAGGGAAACTGTGATGGGCACTACGGTACGGGGATCCAGAAGAGGATGCCGCCCTTCCCGGATGCGGATGCGGCCTTCCTGATTGAATACCGGACGGCTGGCCTGCATGGACAGGGCCAGGGCGCCCCGGGCAAATATAAAGTCCAGATCCGTCATGGCCCGGTAGTCCTGACGGATTTCTTCCACATAAGAGGCGGCCTGGCCGCTCAGATCCGCAAGGATGGCCTGGATCTCTTCCTGCTCTTTTGCATAGAGTTCTTTGAGATCATTATTCAGTTTTACAACAGCCATCGGCTCAATAAATAACGTGGAGCCGGTGGAAGACTGATCGTGGATCAGCCCCTGTACCTGGCCTCTGTATTCCGCTTTTACCGGAAGACAGTAACGGTCCCCGCGCATGGTAATAATGGGATCCTGAAGATAGGAGCGCCAGGAGCCGTTTACCAGCCCGTTAAGGGTGGTGTGCACCCGGTCGTTAATCGTGTTCATATTCCGCCGGATCCGCTTCAGCTCACTGCTGGCGTCGTCTGCGATCTCTTCCTCGGAGATAATGCAGCGGTCGATTTCATTTGACAGAGGAGTCAGGGGCTCCAGAAGGTCAAAATAGTCGTCCAGGCAGTCGGCAGCGTCCTCCTGGGTGTCGTGCCTGCCGTAGGATCTGGCACGGGCAGCGTTTTTCAGGAGACGGCAGATGCGCAGAAGTTCGGAAATGCTTAAGTCCCCTCCGATTTCCAGCCGTTTCATGGACTCCTCTATGGGCGCGGCGTCACCGAAAGAAAAGCGGCCTTTCCGGATGATTCTTGTAAATGCGGCAGCCGTCTGTTCCTGAAATGTATTGATTTTATTCAGATCAGTCATGGGCTTGAGCCTCCGGCAGAGCTGGCGCCCCCGGAAGGAAGAGGCTTCCTCTTCCAGAAGCCCGATGATTTTGTCATATTCCAGTTTTGTCAGAGTTTTCTGATTCATAAATTCACCTGTCTGTTTTTTCTAAAGTCTTTTCTGTTTTTGATATTTTATCCGGCTCAGGTCCCGGATGTAACCATTTTACTCCATTCCCTCTCCTGTGACAAGAGCGTGGAAAGCCGTCAGAGCGCTGATTTTATGTCTGAGACTGTTCATGGCTGGCCGGCGCCCGTTTATCTGCGGGAAAATTTCAGCCCGGCGCCGGCGGGTTACGATTGAACAATCGAAATGAATCGGTTATACTATAATCTGGAGGGAAAGTTATGCCTATGCTGCACAGGAGAAATCGGAATCCGGAACAGGAGAAGGCTCCGGAGAATACCGTGGATAAGCATGAAGAAAATCCGCAGAAAGAAAACAATCCAGAAACGTCTCAGACGGAATCTGCTTCTGCCGGCGACAGAGCAGGAGAAGATCAGAAATCAGAGAAATATTCTTTCCTGCAGGAGACAATAAAACCCGAGCCGTTAAGCCGGGAAAGGCTTTTCAGGCAGTCTGCCAGACTTGCTCTGTATGGTGTGATTCTGGGGATTTTTGCCTGTCTTGGTTTTTTTGCGCTCAAACCCTGGGCAGAACAGGTATTTCAGGGAAATCCTGAGACTGTGACGATTCCGGAAGATGAAGAGCCTTCCGAGGAAGAACAGGAAGCGGAGGAAGAGAAGACCCAGGAAACAGAGCAGAAACTGGATGCGCTGAGCTATGAAGAAATGCTCCAATCGATATATACCCTGGCAGGCGAAGCAAAGAAAAGTGTTGCCACTGTGAGCAGAACATCCTCCGAGGAAGAAGACTGGGCAGATGAAACAACGGGGATTGAAGACTCCGTAACAGGAATTATCACTGCGGACAATGGACAGGAACTGCTGATATTTGCGGCAGATTCTGTATGCAGCGGCACAAAAAGCTGGACAGTAACATTCGCAGATTCATCCCGGTATGCAGCCACTCTGAAAATGCGTGACCGGAACCGCAGCCTGGCTGTGTTCAGTATTCCACGGGCTGATATTTCCTCAGCCACATGGAGCTCTGTGGAAGTAGCTGTTCTGGGCAATTCAAACCTGGTTCAGCAGGGAGATCCGGTGATCGCTCTTGGAAATACATTCAGCTATGCTGATGGAATCGGCTATGGAATTATCAGTTCTACCGATTATAAGGAAACCTTTTATGACGGAGAATGTGATATCCTTGCAACAGACATCTCCGCTGCAACAGACGGATCGGGTGTACTGTTCAATATGCAGGGAGAAGTTGTGGGACTGGTTATGCCTTCTATCTGGGAAGACAAGGAGTCCAATACGGCAAACGCCTATTCCATATCCGACCTGAAATCCGTGATCGAACTCATGGCAAACGGGGAGAAAGTGCCCTATATCGGGGTATACGCGACAACTGTCACCTCCCGTCTGAAAGAAGAACAGGGGATGCCGGAAGGCATCTATGTGATTGATGTGGATCCGGATTCTCCGGCTATGGCTGCAGGAATTCAGAGCGGTGATATTATCTGTGAGATAAACGGAGAGGAAGTGTCCAGTCTGGTGACTTATCAGAGGGCCGCGCTGGAGACCCGGACAGACCAGGAGATAGAGATCAGAGGCATGCGCCTTGGCGCCGACGGCTATGTGGATGTAAATTACACTGTGACCGTGGGACAGAAGTAAAAAATAGAAGAATAGAAAGAGGAATGAAATGAGATATATCAGCGGACTGCATGAAGGCGAGACAATCAGAAACGTATATCTGTGCAAAGGGAAACGTTCCGCGGAGACGCGAAACGGAAAGCCGTATGACAACCTGATCCTGCAGGATAAGACAGGAACGCTGGACGGAAAAGTCTGGGACCCCAATTCCCAGGGCATTTCCGAATACAGCGAAAAAGATTTTATAGAAGTATTCGGTGACGTGATCAGCTATAACGGAAATCTTCAGCTTAACATCCGTCAGATCCGGCGGGCCCAGGAGGGGGAATACAATCCGGCGGATTACATGCCTACAACGGACAAGAGCGTAGACGGCATGTATGAGGAACTGCTGGCCTATATCCGGCAGATTTCCAGCCCCCATCTCCGGCAGCTGCTGGAATACTTCTTTGTAAAAGACGAGACATTTATCCGCAGATTCAAAGGCCATTCGGCGGCGAAAACCGTGCACCACAGCTTTTCCGGAGGACTCCTGGAACACACGCTGAGCGTGGTGCATCTGTGCGAATATTTCGCGGGAGCGTATTCCATCCTCAACCGGGATCTGCTCATTGCCGCGGCTCTGTGCCACGATATCGGGAAAACAAGAGAATTGTCCGCTTTCCCGGATAATGATTATACAGACGAGGGGCAGCTTATCGGCCACATAGTAATCGGAGTGGAAATGATCGACGAGGCGCTCAGGGAGCAGCCGGACTTTCCTGTAAAACTGGCCAATGAGCTGAAGCATTGCGTAGTGGCCCACCATGGGGAGCTGGAATACGGTTCGCCGAAGAAGCCGGCCCTGGCCGAGGCCCTCGCTCTGAATCTGGCTGACAACGCAGACGCAAAGCTGCAGACACTGACAGAGATATTTAAAGGGAAAACGGGCACGGAGTGGCTTGGATTTAACAGACTCTTTGAATCCAATTTAAGGAGAACATCGGGGACGTAACAGAAAAACGGGTTACGTCCCCCGTTTTATGAAAGGATATAATCATGGCGAAAAACGCAGAGAAGCAGAGAAATACACGGGAAAACGGAAATCAGATTCAGAAAAATGACAGGCAGATGCAAAAAGGCGGGAAACAACTGCAGAAAAATCAGACCGTAGCAGCCGATATTACCGATATAGGCGTAAACGGAGAGGGCATAGGCAAAGTGGACGGTTATACTCTTTTTATCAAGGACGCAGTGATCGGCGATCAGGTGGAAGCCAAAATCACAAAGGTCAAGAAAAATTACGGATACGCAAGGCTGATGAAAATTCTGCGTCCTTCTCCGGACCGGGTAAATGCCAGATGTGCATTTGCAAGACAGTGCGGCGGCTGCCAGATCCAGGAGATGTCCTATGAGAAGCAGCTGGAATTCAAGGCCCGCAAAGTCCGGGGAAACCTGGAGCGGATCGGAGGCTTCCCGCCGGAACTGCTGGATCGCGTAATGGAGCCTGCCGTGGGGATGGACCAGCCCTTTGGCTATCGGAACAAGGCCCAGTTCCCCTTTGGCACAGACAAAGAAGGGAGACCGGTGACCGGCTTCTACGCCGGCCGTACACACAGCATCATCGCCAATACAGACTGCGCGCTGGGCGTGCCGGTGAACCGGGAGATTCTGGAAATCATTCTGAAGTATATGGAAGAAAATCATGTCCCGTCCTATGACGAAAAAAACGGAACCGGAATCATCCGCCACGCACTGATCCGCTTCGGATTTACGACAAAAGAGATTATGGTCTGCCTGGTGATCAACGGGGAAAAACTGCCCCATGAGGACCGGCTTATTGAAAAACTGAGCGCCATAAAGGGAATGACCAGTATCTCCGTCAGCCCCAACATGGAACAGACAAATGTTATCATGGGCAGTACTTTTCATGTGCTCTGGGGACAGAGCTATATTACCGATTATATCGGAAATGTAAAATACCAGATCTCTCCTCTGTCCTTCTATCAGGTGAATCCGGTGCAGACGGAAAAGCTTTACTCCCTTGCGCTGGAATACGCGGATCTGAAGGGCGGCGAGACTGTGTGGGATCTCTACTGCGGAATCGGAACCATTTCTCTCTTCCTTGCGCAGAAAGCAGGGCAGGTGTACGGTGTGGAGATCGTACCTCAGGCAATCACGGACGCGCGGAGAAACGCGCAGATCAACGGTATTGAAAATGCAGAGTTTTTCGTGGGAAAGGCGGAGGAAGTCCTGCCGGACTATTATGACAGGTATGAGAAAGAACACGGCGGAAAGCAGGCCCGCGCGGATGTGATTGTGGTGGATCCGCCGAGGAAGGGCTGCGATGAGGCGCTGCTGGAGACGATTGTGAAGATGGCGCCGGAGCGGGTTGTGTATGTAAGCTGCGATTCGGCCACGCTGGCAAGAGATATGAAGTATCTGTGCGGGAACGGGTATGAAGTGAGGAAAGTCAGGGCGGTGGATATGTTTCCGATGACGGTGCATGTGGAGACGGTAGTATTGCTTTCCCACAAAAAACCTGACAGCACAATCAGCGTAAAAGTGGAGTTTGGCGAGGGAGAGGGCAAAGTGCCGCTTGATAATATCGCTAAAAGAGCCGAGGCGTACAAGCCGAAAGAGCGAGTTACCTACAAAATGATAAAGGAATACATAGAAGCTAAATATGGCTTCAAGGTACATACTGCTTATATAGCGGAGGTAAAGAGAAGTTTGGGCTTGCCAATGTATGATGCCCCTAATGCGGTAGAAGAATTGAAACAGCCGAG
>DXIU01000057.1 GCA_019112765.1 Candidatus Mediterraneibacter norwichensis
AGAGGGATTCGGATATCTGAATTCCTCTTTTCCTTTGTGTACCATTCCGTCACCCCTAAAACAGTGATTTTAGAAGCAAATATAAAAAGCATATTTGCATCTAAGCAAAATCACTTGCCCCTCTGCCCGTCTCCCATAGGGGAAACAAGTTGAGTTAATGCTGTATGCGAGCGGCTAGGATTTTCTGATTTATAGATCGGTCGCTTGCACAGCCGCCCCTCTGCCCTGTTAGGAACCGGCGTTCTGTGCATCCGCTTTGCGGAACGCTAGACAGTATATATCCTCACTCAAATAAATAGTTTGCAGATGCTTGACATAATCTCCTATCACGATTAGAATAAAAAGGTAGTAAATGGTGGTTTCATTCTATCAGCGTTTGAGTACACTTTTGAGTACACTTCTCAGGCGATATCCAGAAACCTCCTTTTTATCAGCTTTTTAAGTGGTAGCTCGGGTTCGATTCCCGCCAGCTCCACTTGACCGCGAAGGGGCGAACACCGGCGGCGGAGTTTAACACGACAGGATAAACTCCACCTGCGGCGCGTCAGTATAGCGCCGCTTTTTATACATACGGAAACATAGCTCAGCTGGGAGAGCGCTCGCCTGACTAGCGGGAGGTCATGGGTTCGAGCCCCGTTGTTTCCATAGGGGAACCGGCCGAAAGGTTTCCCAGGCATAAAGATTATGGGGTATTAGCGCAGTTGGGAGCGCGCCACATTCGCATTGTGGAGGCCACGGGTTCGAATCCCGTATACTCCAGTCTGAAACCCTTGATTTTACGGCATTTCTGGTAATCCGAAATCAACAGGTAATCAAAAAGGTAATCAGACATATGTTCGATTACACGTCCCCAAAGTGGAATTCTGGTATCTGATCCAGCAATTCCGCTTTTTTCATTCGATTTCCGTTTTTTCAAAAACATATTTCCCGAGCCGGATATAAGCGTCATATGCGGCAAAAACAAGGCTCACAGGCAAAGGCTGCAAGAGCAGTCCTGATTGGATCATAGAGATTGTCTCTCCATCCAGTCAGCGCATGGACTACTTGACAAAATTATTCAAATATCGCACTGCTGAAGTCCGGGAGTATCGGATCATAAATCCCGGAAAAGAAACCGTGCAGATATATTCGTTTGAAGGGAAAGAAGATTCTGAGCAATATTCATTTGACGTCAATATTTCATCAGGTGTATTTGGTGATTTAGCTATCTGCATATCAAACCTATTATGATATAACCGCCCTGGTATTCTCAGAGCCGCCGGGGTGTTCAAACAGAATAACGTATTTACCCGGGCAGCCGGGGGACGTGCTCTCACCCGATTCCGAGTCCTTGCGGAAGGTGGTGATTATTATGAGTACATATGAGGAACTGAGCTTGATCGTGAGCACCGCCTTACTGATAATAGCAATCCTGAATTTTACGCATAAGAAATAGCCGTCCTGCTCTCGTCAAAGTTTAGGAACGGCTATCTCTGATAGTTTAGTATTTACTTTCGCCGGGTCGGGTGACCTGCACTCACCTTCCGGCTGTCCTGTTAAGTACATTATAGCAACTGTGCTTAAAAAGTCAACCGCTCCAGTGTTGGCGCAACCGGAGCAGCTGTGTATATCCGACGATATATGATACCTTATCCGCGGAATATTGTATCATCTTCGGACAGCCATCCTTCCTCTTCTGTATACAGGAAATTAATTTTCACATCTTCCGATATTATGGTAAAATATCCATGGATATTGCAGAGGAACGAATCGGCCATACAGGAGGAATATACTGTGAAATACAAAAATATTGTGTTTGATTTTGGAAATGTAATCGGAAAATTTGACGGAAATTATATTCTGGAACAGTTCTGTTCTTCCCGGGAGGATATGGAGCTTCTCATTCCTGTCCTTTACCGGAACTGGCTGGACCTCGACGCCGGCACAATTGATTATGAAGAAAATATCGAAACAACGGCAGCGCTGGTTCCCGGGCGGCTGCAGGCTACTGTCCGGGACTTTTTCCGAAGATGGCCGGAGTATGTCAGACCCATCCCGCAAACGTATGAACTGATTTCCCGTCTCAAGGAAAAAGGCGCGGATCTTTATCTGCTTTCAAACGCATCCACCTATTTCGCCGGTATCGCTTCCCGCTGGCCCATTCTCCGGGATAATTTCAGCGGGATCGTCTTCTCGGCGCCGGTAAAAATGGCCAAACCCGATCCTGCTATTTACCGGTACCTGTTCCAAACATACGGATTAAATCCGGAAGAATGCTTCTTTATCGACGATCTGAAAGCGAACATAGAAACAGGAAAAAAGCTGGGCATGGATGGAATCATATTCACAGGAGATATAAAAACAGTCGGAAAAAAGATTGAATTCTGACAATTTGAGCAAAAGGGGACGGAGCCCTTTGGAAAAGGCTCCGTCCCCTTTTGCTCAAATTTACAGATTTCTTATCTTAAATTCTCTCTGAGCTTCTCTTTTCTGATCTTTTTTTGCTATATCGTTTCTTTTGTCATACAATTTCTTTCCCTTTGCCAGCCCGATCTCTACTTTTACCAGGCTTCCGCTGAAATAGACCTGAAGCGGTACAACCGTTATTCCCTGCTCCTTCATCTTTCCGAAGATCTTGTCAATTTCTTTTTTGTGAAGGAGAAGTTTTCTGACGCGCAGCGGATCTTTATTGAAGATGTTTCCTTTTTCATAAGGGGATATGTGCATTCCATAGATAAACATTTCACCGGATTCTACCCGGATGAACGCCTCTTTGATACTGCACTTTCCCATGCGCAGGGATTTTACTTCTGTTCCATGGAGCACGATTCCTGCTTCGTACTTTTCCAGGATAAAATAGTCGTGGTATGCCTTTTTATTGTTGGCAATTAGCTTTTTTTCTGTTTTAGCCATGACAACCTCTCTTACAATCTGTTTTACTGCAACCTGTTCTGTCTTTTATAATATCATTTCAGAATTTTATGATACAATCTCAAAATTTACTGTTCTCTGTAATCTGTCCGCATCTGTCACCCGGACGGTAACAGTCTGACCAAGCTTATAGGTCCTGCCGGTATGCTGACCGCAGAGTTCATAACTCTGCTCCAGGAATTCATAGTGATCATCCCGCATATCAGTCACATGCACCAGTCCTTCCACCGTATTCGGAAGCTCCACATACACGCCCCATTTTGTCACGCCGGAGATAACTCCTTCATACTCTTCTCCAATATGATTCTGCATGTATTCCGCCTTCTTCAGCCTGACAACCTCGCGCTCGGCTTCGTCCGCCGTTCTCTCCCGGCTGCTGCACTGAGCAGCTGTTTCGGGTAAAATTTTCCGGTAATGCTCCATTCGTTCTTCGGTAAGTCTACCCCGCAGGTCTTCCTTGATAATCCGGTGAATCTGCAGATCCGGATACCGGCGTATAGGAGAAGTGAAATGAGTATAATACTTTGCCGCCAGCCCGAAATGGCCCGCGTTGTCAGTGGAGTACCTTGCCCGTTTCATGGCCCGCAATGTAAGCCGGCTGATCAGCGGTTCCTCCGGCGTTCCCTCCACTTTGTCCAGCAGCTGCTGGATTTCTTTCGGGCGAACCTCATTGCGGGTGTGAATATGATAGCCGAAATTATTAATAAATGTGCTGAGCTGCCGGATTTTTTCTTCATCCGGCTGTTCGTGGGTGCGGTATAAAAACGGAACCTCTCTCCAGAAATATTCCTCAGCGACAGTCTCATTTGCCAGAAGCATAAAGTCTTCAATAATTTTTGTGGCGTCGTTTCTGTCATAGGGACGGATATCCACCGCCCGGCCGTTTTCATCCAGAATTACTTTTGTCTCCGGAAAGTCAAAATTAATGGAGCCTCTCCTGCCTCTCCGGGCACGTACGATGCCCGAAAGTTCTTTCATCATCTTTATCATGGGAACAAACGGTTCATTCTCCTGAAGTTCCTTCTCATCGCCATCCAGCATTTTGGCTACTCCGGTATAACTCATTCTTTTATCCACCCGGATTACTGTCTCCGCGATCACATGATCCACCACATCTCCGGAAGGGCTGACTGTCATGATGCAGGACAGGGCCAGTCTGTCCTCCCCTGCATTCAGGGAACAGATCCCGTTGGAAAGCTTATGGGGAAGCATGGGGATCACCCGGTCCGCCAGATAGACGCTTGTCCCCCGCTTCAGCGCCTCCCGGTCCAGAGCGCTTCTCTCCTGCACATAGTTTGCCACATCGGCAATATGCACGCCAAGCCTGTAATTATCCCCTTCCCGGGTCAGGGAAACCGCGTCATCCAGGTCTTTGGCGTCTTCACCGTCTATAGTCACCATCTGCCACTCCCGTAAATCCATACGTCCCTGACAGTCGGCAGGACTTACATCTTTTCCGACTCTTACTGCCTGGTTCAGCACTTTCTCCGGAAATTCCGTCTCAATTCCGAAATCCATCACAATCGAGAGAATATCTGTCCCGGGGTCATTGATATGTCCGATAATCTCCACAACTTTCCCTTCCGGTTTCGCATGCTCTCCCCCATAGGAAGTCAGCTCCGCCAGAACTTTATGGCCGTTCATGGCCCCCATCTCTTTGCCCGCCGGGATATAAATATCTTTGAGATATCTCTGATTATCCGGTCTTACAAATCCGAAATTTTTACTTTTTTCATACAGTCCCACAACCCTCGTCACAGTATGGGAGACAATCCGTACGATTTTACCTTCCTTTCTCTGCCCGCCCCGGGATTTTACAATAATATATTCAACCTCATCGCCCTGAAACGCGCCGTTTATATTTTCTTCTGAAATAAAAACATCTTCTCCTCCGTCAGAAGGCGTCACAAAACCGAAACCCCTGGCATTGGCCTGAAAGCTGCCGGAAAAACGCTGAACAGTTTCACAGCTGTATTTTCCCCGTTTCGAAAGAGAAATCTTTCCTTCTTCCACCAGAGCATCCAGCACCTGCCGCAGCTCTTCTCGCTGTTCCCCCGGAATCTGAAGCAGAATGGCAATCTCTTTTATCTTCATCGGAACATAATGATCATCCCGGATAAAGTCATATATTACTTTTTTTCTTTTTTCAAATGTCTGATCCATAAAACTTATCCTCCTGTTTTCCCGCCATACAGACCGGCAAAATGTGCCCGGGCACCGGCCGCAGGACACAGCCTCCTGAAAAAGACCGCAAGACGAGAAAAACACTCTATATCCGCATAGAGTGTTTTATCAGGTATTATCTTCCGATATAGAATATTCAATACATCACGGGCAATTCCCTGATCATTTATTCAGGAATCCCATATTAAGTACTACTGCGAGAACCATAAAGAGAATAGCAAGGAATTTTGTGGATTTCACCAGCGCGCCTTCCATTGACCTTCCTTTATTCTGTCCCCAGTATGTGTCTGCTACGCCGCTGATTGTGCCGAGTCCTGCCGACTTTCCTTCCTGAAGAAGAATAATCGCAGCCAGAGCGATGCAGTCTATAACAAAGATAATTGTCAGTACAATTCTTAAGATATCCATTGTAACACCTCCTGCGGATAAACCATAAATAGTCTAGCACAGGACGGTCCGATTTGCAAGAATTTTTATATGATTTTCCTCGCAGAATTTTTATATGATTTCCTCTGCATTTTCCCGCGCATTTCACTGCCGGGGTTCAGACAGAGGTCCGCGGACCGTCCGGCAGGATTCCCTGTTCTCTGAGAATTTCCCGGACACGGGGATCCGCGTCCGTCAATTCCCTGCATGCTGCCGCCGAGGCCAGTCTGTATCCGCCTTTACAGTAATAACCGTCTGCCGTGCCTTCCTTCATGCCCCGGGTCAGATACAGCGAATGCCAGCTGTCATACTCACGGTCGCCGCTGTCAAATACAGGAACGTCAATCGTCAGCTCCACCACCCGGTTTCCATCACCATCGGCATACACATTCACCTTCGCCTGTCCGATTTTTTCCGTTCGTTCCTCCAGCTTTTCACTGCACAGAAAATCTGTGCAGAAGGCGTCCCTCAGATTCTCATAAGACGCAAACCGCAGCTTTATCCCGAAATCAAACTGCAGACTGCGTTCCTCCGGTGTCAGTTCTTTTTCTGAATGAAAAATTCTCATTACAGTTGTCACTCCTTCCTGTGCAATTCCAGCATGTTAAAAACCTCTTCATCAGCGCCGCAGCTCAGAAACTCAGAAGCAGAAAAAACATAATTCCCGCACACGCCGTCAGAACAACTGTCTCGCCAAATAGAATCCATTTCAGAATACCGGTTACCTTAAGACTGTGACCGGCTCTATTTTCTGCTTCCTGCAGCATCTGCTTTAAATTCTCACACTGCATCTGAAAGAAATGAGACTGATTCAGAAAACCTTCATTTCGTTTCTGCAGATCCTGAATGTCATTTCTCTGTGCGGCCAGCAACTCATTTGCGCTGTTTTTGTCCTTCTGCAGGCTCTGAATTGCCAGAGTATCCTGACTGTGCTGTTCCCTGAGCCGCGCGTTTTCCCCTTCATTTCTGATGCAGCGCTGATTCAGCTCTCTCTCCTGTTCCTGAAGTTTTTTCAGCTGCCCGGCCAGCAGACTATGTGTCTCAGCCAGTTTCCGGCACTCCTTTATATCTCTGCCCTGGTCGTCCATTTTTTCCCGCATGCGGCGCAGATCAGTCTCTACACTGCTGAAAATACTTTTTTCCTGTTTTTCTTTTTCTTCTATCCGGTGCAGCTTTGTCGTCATCCGGTTGATTTCATGGGTCGCTCTTCTGCAGTACTCCTCTGCTTTCTCGCAGTCTCTCGCTGCAATGAAGCCGTTTTCATAAAAGAAGGCAAGGTTAAACAGCGCCTGAGGCAGATTGTACTTTGCCGCATATTCATAATACCTGAAAGCCTCCGCCAGATCTCTGGGCACGCCCTCGCCAAACTGATAAGCGCAGCCGATATTAAAAAAAGCCGTGGGATTGGGATTTATACATTCTGTCGTTTTCTGATACCAGTAAAAAGCTGTTTCATAGTCTTTCTGTTCATAATAGTACTCCCCAAGTTCATAGCAGGAATCTGCTTTTCCGGAATCCGCTTCTTTTTTCAGTTTTTCAAGTTCTCTATACTCAGCCATTTAAAAATCATCCACCTTCTCCCGGAAAATCTTTCTGCATAAATATTCCTTCAAATTTCTGAATATGTCCGGGCAGCGGTCTTCCAGAATACTTTCCGCACCTTCCATAACATAATTTTTAAAAAATGCCGACGAAAGCATCTGATCTGAAACAGCTTCCTCCCGCCCCAGCGCTCTGACTTCGTCCCAGATATCATAAACAAATCTGCACAGAACGGATCCCATGAAGTCCTGCGCTTCCAGCCCAATCGCCAGGCAGAGTTCCTCATATCTGCCGCTGCGCCCCCGGCTCAGATTATCTTTTTTCAGAATGTCTTTCATATTTTTATCCATGTATTTCCGGAACAGAACAGTCTCTCCCTTTTTTACAAAGCTTCCGTCCTTCTGTTCATAGTACAGAGTAAACATGCGATTCAGGAACATATGAATCATGCCCATCTCGCGCTTGCTCTTTTCAAAATACATCCGTTTCACTGCCAGGAGCGCGGTTTCAAACAGCACACTGAATCTGTCCACTCCGTCATATCTGTTCCATTTCTTCAATATAACGGTCAGATCATATATAAATTCTCCCGTCTGTTCCCTCCATCCGGCACATTCTGTCACAGCAAGACTGTTTAAATATGCCTGCATATGTCTGCTGACTTCTTTATATATGTCTGCATCGTTTAATACAGAATTGGCAAAAAACGAATCGGAAAGCCGGTTGTCCGGCGCGTCTCCATTTCTGAACGTCGCCGCAAGTGAATATTCCTCTTTCACATCTGAGAGCAGTATTTTTACTTTGCATGGCTTCGTCATATAATCCGTCCGTACCAGAGCCTCTCCCTGACGCAGAGAAGCAAAGCTGAGAAGATCATCCGGAAGCAGCATGCATGACTGCATGACCTTAATATCATTGCTGTTGTCAATCCGGTGTACAATCTTCGTCGCTGAATTTTTAATTACATCCTCCGCAAGCTTTGTAGGACTTTGATCCACAATCAGCATTCCCTCCCCGAACGCCCGGATTTCCGCCATCATATTGCTCAGCAGCTCTACCAGCTGTCCAGTTGGATCCGGCCCGCCGCTTTTCTCATTCTTTTTGTTGTTTTTGAAAAGCCGATGGGCCTCCTCGATAACAATCAGATGGTCCGCCTTCTTCTTTTCTCCGCTGTCCGGAAAATGATTCCTGCGGTACTGGTAATACTGTGTCAGTATTGTTCCCATAACAAGGCACTTATCCGCATCGTCCGCCAGGCCTTCCAGTTCCACAACACAGTGATCCGTCATAAGCGCCTCGTAATCCGGATGCGCAGTCGTATTCAGAAGAACGCCTTTATATCCGTTCGCAAAGGACCGGATCCTGCTGAGCAGCGCGCCTTTATAATTGCCTTTTACTTCCTCGCTGTAGTCCGACCGTTCCAGATAATCCTGAATCTCGCTGCACAGATCTGTAAACGTAGGATAAAGATATTCTTCCGGAAGACTGTCCCTGTATATATTTACATTCCTGACAATATCCCATCCGGAATCAATGTAGATATTATACAGACACTGCTCCAGAATATTGGGCATCGCTTCTGTCAGTTCAAAAGCTGACGCAATAATTGTACGGATACTGTCTATATGATAGGCCAGGCTTGCTCCCTGAGGGAACCAGAACGGATTAATCTGCATGATATCGACATTCCCGTCTGTTTTTGCGTCCGTCTTCATTGTCAGTACTTTCAGATCCGGAAATATACTTTTCAGCGCCCGGTATTCTCCCTTTACCGGCTCTATGACACAGAACGGCAGAGACGCTCCCCGGATAAGGTGAAACATGGTATTTGTTTTCCCCCCGCCTGTCATTCCGCAGATAAAAGCATGCCTGCTCAGCGCGTCCGCGCTGAGGTAAAAAGGCGCGATCTGAAGAGAGTTATGAAGCAGATTCCCGACCTGAAACCCTTCTCCCCGGATATTTTCCGAAACAAGGGAAAACTCTTCATTCTCCTTAAAGGCAAAACCGCAGAACTCTTCAGCAGGGAAAAATAAAAGGGGAAGCACTTCTTCCTGATTCATCACAAAGCCGGTTCTGTCCGGCTCCTCATCCGACCAGAAAAGCCTCAGACCGCTGTATTCCAGTGTTCCGCTCAGAACAGACGTAAGGCTCTGAATCGTTTCTTCACTTCGGGCAGCTGCGGAAATCTGGATTCCCCATGCGGCTGTATCCAGGCTGTTCTGCAGCCTCCGCATCTCATATTCCAGCGGTTCAAGCATGTTCCAGGCATTTCTGTCCGTATCCCGCCCGCTGACCGCAATTGAAAAGGAATGATTCTCTCCTGCCTGATTCTTACCGAATACCGTATCTTTCCCTTCCCGCAGAATATTATCTTTTGGATTTCTGCTGCTGCCGAGGACTGAAGAATAATTACAGTTAAGTTCAGAATAAAATTTCAGTTTATTGTAACAGCGGGCCAGTTTCTCTCTCTGCTTTTCTACTTCATATATTCCTGCGGCGGAGAGCGGGCAGAGCCGGATGGAAACCGTAAAATCCCCGCTTGCGGGAAGCGCCTTCAGAACCGCCGTTGTCCACGATTCAAGCTTCTTAAAATCCGGCTGTTCCTTCTTCCTGTCTTTACCCGGATATATCATTCTGCCGCAGGCGTAAGCCCTGCATGGGTAAAGAGGGAACTCTCCCGCAGGCACTGTTCTGACCTGGCCATATACACTACGGATCATAGACTCAATTACATCATCTTTCATTTCGCATGATGAAAGGACAAAATCTGTCTTCATCTGCTGATCCGCCGATACTCTGCCGGTTACCGTCAGCATAACATCTTCTTCGTACGCTGCCAGGACATGAGCCATATGCAGAGCAGCCTTCTGCAGGCTGCTGTCCTCAGAAGCTGATTTTTTATTCTGTTTCTTTCTTCCCAGCTCCTTCAGCGCCAGGCGGCTGCAGTAAGACGGGCGAGGAAGCTCAACCCGGAAATCTTTCAGCAGATTCTTCGCTTCTTCCAGAACAGGATCCAGAGATATCTTTTTCAGTCCCGCATCTTCCAGGTCAGCAATCGGGAAGTTATGAATAATCTGGAGGAACTCCTCCCTCCGGTCTGTATCCTCTTTCCCTGTAAATTCCGCCATATTGTCCAGGATTTTTCTTACAAATGCAGTTTCTATATTCATCTGTCAGCACCTCCGGTTACTCAAGCAGATCGTTCAGAATATTTCCTTTCAGACTCTGGAACACGCTGTCATCCATATACTGGCAGGCAGTGTCAAAATCCTTCTGGACAGCATTCCGGAATTCTGTTTCATATGCCGCGATTCTGTCCATCTTTTCCTTCGTCTGTTTTCCCGCGCTGTAGTTTCCCTCCGCCACTTCTTTCAGCTGCTGCGCCGTCTCTTTGAGAAGTTTTCTTATCTGTCCCCGGAGCACAAGGAAAGGTTCCTTTACGCCTTCTTTCGCGCTCTCTGTCCAACGCGTCATATTATTTGTAATCGCGCTTGTCCCTATCGTATTTACTTCCTGAGTAATATAGTCTCTGTCGCTCTTGGAAAGCGCAAGATTAGAAAACAGTTC
The DNA here is from genome assembly GCA_019112765.1 of Candidatus Mediterraneibacter norwichensis. Classification (GTDB taxonomy): domain Bacteria; phylum Bacillota; class Clostridia; order Lachnospirales; family Lachnospiraceae; genus Mediterraneibacter; species Mediterraneibacter norwichensis. Next base: position 10,630 of record DXIU01000057.1, read on the forward strand.
TCTTACACCTCCCGGACCATCGATCTGAAGATAATCCCTGGAGGAAAGAAGCGCTCCGTCCTTGACCGCGTTTCTGATATCACGGAGGACAGACTCCGTATACTTTTCAGTAATATTCTTATTAAAGTCAATAATCGCGTTAGCCGTTTCGTTTCCCGCTTCCGACAGCCTGTCCTGACTGGCTTTCAGGTTTGCCTCTATAACATCTATCTGTTTGCCCACATATGTAATCAGGCTGGTTTTCAAAGAATTCAGGGTTTCCTCCACCGAGCTGTTTCCTGCGATCTGTTTTTCATACTTCCGCAAGGCAAGACCGAGTTTTTCCGGGAAATCTTTTTTGAGGCCATTCAGCTGTCTCAGCGATTCCTTATATATCTTCTCGATTTCTTCATTAATCGCCTGAAGTATTTCCCCGTAGTTTTTGTTGATTTCTGAGACGTCGAAGGGAATTGTTCCGCACTGGGTTCTGAGCCTGCTGTAGACGTTGTAATTCTTACTGCTTTTGTCATCGATCCTTGCGCTGTTCCAGAAAAGTGAAAATTCATTAATCAGATTAATATTCTCCGTCTTGTATTCGTCAAGAGCCCTGGAAAACATCTGGAGATACCGGTCCGGCATGGAACGGAGCGCAAGTTCTGTCAGTTTTGTATCAATACTGATATGAGACATCTTGTCAAGCGCGTCTGCGATGGGTTTATCGGACGCCGCAGAAAGAGTTCCTGACAGCTCGTCAATCACATTTCCGGCAAGATGCCCCGCCGTCTCATAGCTGTCGGCCAGCGCCACGAGCGGCATTATAATATCCAGAAGCAGGCTTCTTATCTGAATAACAGCGGTCTTTGTACGTTCATATTTTCCTCTTTCCAGATATGAAGCACGAAAAAATTCCGACAATTCAGCAATGTTGGACGTATTATATTTCTTCTCCAGTCTGCTTTTTATCCGGGCAGCGGTTTTCTGCTGAATAACCTCTTCCGGCTCATCTTCAAAGTCAGCCCCGGTATCTTCATATACTCCGGCATATTTTCCGATATAATACTGGGTGCGTTCAATCGGAATGCCGCTGTACGCATATTCTCCCGCAATAGCGGAATACAGCCAGATATCTTCTGCTCTTTTCTTTACCTGAACGCTCTCAAGAATACTGAGCACTTTACTTATACTTGTCTCTTTCTGCGCAGAACCCTTCAGCAGATCCGCCTTATTGAGTACTGGAATAATTCTGTTCCCTTTATTCACAATATCCTTCAGTTTCGCGCTGCTCAGCATCTTTCTGAGCGCCATGGTGCCCACGTCTTTTACTGTATAATCCACCAGGAAAACCATAGCGTCTGACGCCTGTATCGCCTCAGTCGTAATATCGTCATGCCCTTTCAATACTTTTCCATTTACATTTTTCTCTGCCGCAAGAGCGCCCAGTCCGGGCAGATCTGTAATCACCATTCCGCATCTGAGCAGCTCACAGTCCCACTGAATCTGAACCGAATAGTTCAGGGTACCAGCCGGGAAACCGAAAAATTTCAGGGTTTCATTCCGCATCCGGTTGACTTTTTTTTCTATTTCCCGGAATTCCAGACTGTTCTGCCCCACATATACTGTCAGAAGAATCATCATGAATACCGCGATATGCTTCGGATCTTTCTCGTCAAAATAGAGAAGATCCTCCACCTTTATGGGACTTTCATTAAAAATGTCCTTCGGGGTAAAATACTGAATGTTTTCGATTACTGCTACATGTGTCACCGCACAGGCATACTCTTTCAGTTTCTGTATATGCACACGTCCCAGATTCGCGCAGTCTATATCAAGAATCCGCTTCTTTGTATCATCATCGTTTACGGTGATCCGCACTTTATTGCCGTATATCAGCTTTGTGCTGGCGCAGGTCGTTGTCAGATTGCAGGTAGACATCAGCGGGTACCGGATCAGAGAATTGATGACGGTTGACTTTCCGCAGGACTGTTCCCCCGCAAAACCGATATTGTAGTAGAACATCTTCAGATCCTGCAGAGAATTTTTCACAGCCTCATAAGTCTCCTTGCTGTCCTGACTGATCATCCCTTCCTGTCCGAGTTCCCGCAGCATTTTCTGCCCTGCGTTATAAAGGGACGCCTGGAGAATATCTACAGCGCTGTCCCCCTGAACTTCCATCGCGCTCTGTCCGGCGCTTTTCTGATTTTCCGGATCATTCCCTGGCTTTGTTCCTTCCGGCCTTTTTGCTTTTGCTGAATTTAATCTCATAAGTCTGCTCCTTAGTATAAATAGAATTCTTTCTTTTGTACAAAATTTAAAAACTGTCCGCTATATGTCCGAAACTACAGGTTCTCTCAAAAAATACCTTCACATTTTCGTCAGAATAACTGTCGCCGGCCGCCGGCAGACCATAGCGGTCCCACATCATAAAATTTCCGTCCGCACGAAGTGTAGCCGCCGATATTTCTTTCCGCTGCCATCTCAGACAGCGCTTCTCATTTTCAAGACTGCCGGAACATATATTTTTCATATCTGCGAAAAAATCCCAGCCGCGTTCCTCCAACGCCCTCTTAATCAGCTGCAGATGATTCTCACTTTCCGGCGCACACAGAACTTCCGGATCCTGCTGAACCCAGATCCACAGCTTATTCATTCCATAAGAGACAGGTTCAAAATCGAAATCTTCTTCCGTGCGTCCCAGCAGCATTACGGCGTCCGCCGCATCCGCCTGTTCCTGACACAGACAATCGGACAGCAGAAACTTCCAGCCCTTTTTTCTCTCTGCCATCAGATCCGCGGCTTCTTTCAGCAGTTTCTGATCTTTCGCTGCCAGGAGCCAGACCCTTTCCGTATTCAGTACCTTTTTGCACTCCTCCGCTGTATCCTTCAAAGTTTCTGAACTGTCAAAGATCACTTTGTATGGAATTTTTACATCCGCCATTATCATGTCAATCTGGTGCAGGAACTGTTTCCGGTAACTCTGACGGTTTACATCGACGATTGAAATCACCCACTGCCGTATATCCGGGTTGTTCTGAAACATCATCTTATGGTACGCTTTCACCCCTCCTGAGAACGAGGTCAGAAGAACATATCTCCAGGCCTCCTGAGAATCCTCCGGATGCCGGATCCGGCATCCGTTTTCGATAAATTCCCCGGAGATATCCGAAAACAGTACAGAGGAACTGGTTCCCAGCAGATTTTCGATATCTTCCTTCTTCTCATAAAGCATCTGGCATTCTGAATCCACAATTACTAAATTCATCTGTACCTCCCCGTTTATTCCATTTCCTTCTGACACTGATCAATCAGGTTTTCACTTATGGAATCCAGCCATCTGACAAGATGTCTGCTGTTGTATTTTGCCTGGTTCCCGCATACCTGTGATATGAAATTTCTCAGGCCTTCTTTCTGTTCAGCCGTACTGTAGACTTTTTTATCCGGTTCAGACGCTATGCGGTTTATCTCGATCTGACAGCGGAGGGCGTTTGCCGCTCCAACGCCGATAATTACAATGCCCGCCGCTTTCACCATAACAGAGACCGGTCCCATCCCGGGTATAATGATCCAGGACACTGTTTCCGCTACAGCGCCGGTGACAGCGATTCCCGCGGAAAGATTCCGTTCTCTTTTCAGGCTCTCGATCCTTTTCCTTCCGGAGGAGGTTTTGGATCCGCTTTCCGGCTTTGAAGCGCTCCGGGGTATTTCCGCGGATTCACGCCGGCACAGTTCAACCTTCGGCATCTCTGTCTCCACCATGACGGAGGCCCACAGTATTTCCGCCACATCCTCAGACATGCCTGACCGTACAACAAGATCCGCCGCCAGCTCTTTTAATTCGCTCTTCAGAGTGCTGATGTATTCATTCATATACTTTGACTCCAGCATAATAATTGCCGAAACCATCTCAGCCGGAGCCTTTTCAGATACCCGGGCCGCTATTTCCCGGTATATCTTTTTCACTTCAGCATATACGTCTTTCTTCTTTTCTTCAAATGCTCTGCTGATCATATCCGGATTAAAATTTCCCATATTCTGTTCTCCTTATCTGAAAAATGTCAAAACATCTGCTTTCCCGCAGTGTCAGGGGCTATTTCAGTCTGCTGTTTTCTTTTGCGATCTGCTCCACTTTTTCAGCCTGATATTTCAGCTTCATGGCTTCTGTCTCTACGCCGAGTCCTTTGTTTTCCGCCTGCTTCAGCATTCCCTCTCTGAACTTGAGCTCCTTCATTTCCTTTTCCAGTTTTTTTGCGGTTTCTGCTTTCTTTTTCGCGGTTTCTACCGCTTTCATTGTTTCATATGGCATAAATCTTTCCTCCCTTGCTGATAATAAAAGTTACAGTCAATTTTAAACGCATTGATACCCGGCTTCAATTCGTATGCGGTGAAAGCGTCGATATGCGGCGGCAAAACGCAGGGTTCTCCGGTTTTTCCGGCTTGTCTTCCACTCCTGTTTTTAATATAATTGTTTTGTCTGCAGAAACGAATTCAGACTGCTGTTTTTTCAGTAAACGAAAGAGGTGAGCGCTATGGTCTATAACGGATATATTTTATGCGGCAGCACAGATACCGCAGTATGTGCCGGACTTTACCCCTCTTTCTTTCATCCGAGAGTGAAACTTCAGATATCTTCATTTGAGGCTTTTTCAGCGAAACCAGCTGGAAACGACAATGGAAATATTGATATTATTGTTGCTGAGCTCTCTCCGGAGGATCCCTCGGAGAGCTGGTTTCCGCTTCTTCTGGAACTGATAAAAAACCGGCCGTATCTGCGGATTATTTTTGTTCTTTCCGGAAACATAACCCATGACTTTTACTGTCTGAACCAGATTCCGTTTTCCTATCTTATTCCGGCCAGTCAGGCAGAGCTTCTGCTCCGTACAGGTCTGGACAAAGCGGTGGAAGAACTTGACCGCTGCAGTTCCGTCCGGCATTTTAAAAAAACAGGCATCTCAGCCGAGTTTTTTTCCGCTGTTTTCTTTTCAACCGATAATCTTATCGGGAAAGGATCCCACGGCTGCCACGTTCACTATCCAGACGGACGGACGGAATACACCCGGCACTCTCTGAAAAATATTCTTTCCGGACTCCCGGCAAATTTCATACAGATCCACAAAAGCTATGTGCTGAATATGAATTACTTCGGGAAGCAGCTCCGCAGATCCCGCGCCAGCGGGAAATCACGGGACGAATATGTCCAGCTGAGTCACTCGGGATATCCGGAAGACTTCCTTATCCCTGTAGGGCCAAAATACCGCAGGAATATACTGGATTACATTCTGAACAAATATTCCTATCCGTTTCTTGCGGATGAACACGGAAAGGAGGTTTCGGAAAATGAGGACTGATATTCTGCAATTCTGCCTGAACCAGCTGTCCGCGATTATCCTGTTTACAGTTTTCTGTGTGTGCGGCATCCGTCTGCGCAGATTTTCCGCAAAGACGACTTTACTAACTGCTGCGGCCGCTTTTTTTGTGATTCAGCTGCCCCAGATCATGTTTCCTTCCTTCTTTTTGCTGTCGGCTGAGACTCCGCCGGAAAATATAAGCATGCATATTATTTACTGGGGACTTTCCATCTGCGCCCAGTATCTGGTTCTTTTTGCGCTGACAAAAAGAGAATGGCTCCGTACCCTGTTTTTCTACTCTGTGTGGGACGCGCTGACCTCGGTAATTCTCTCGGTACTGATGGCCGGAACACAGCAGGTCTTTTCCGCGTGTTCCCCTGAGACGCAGGCAGTTGGATCTTTCATGCTTTCCGCGGCGGCGGCTGCCTTAAGTATATGGATTCTTCAGATCCCCGCGGTAAATCGTCTGCGTTTTCCCGCATGGATCTATACGCTTACTGTTCTGCTCTATTCCGGCGTCCGTTTTTTCAGTACGATTCTGCTCTACAGCGCAGAAGATGAAAAGACAGCCGCAGCAAGCTCATACACTGCCCTGTTCTTCAGCATCTTCCTGCTGCTGTTTACAGCGGCCGCATATTTCTGCATGACCGCCTTTATTAAAAAACGCTGCACAGAACTGGAAGATGCTCTGCACACGGCGGCTGCCCCGGAAGGACTGTCCTATGTTCTGCACGGACTGCGCGCGGAATGCCGCAGAAGACACGTGCGTCTCAGGACACAGACCGCATTGCCGGAACAGTCTGTTCTTTCAGACGGGAGCATACTTTTCGCAGCTGTACTGATCTTTCATATTCTCCTGGACGGCAGCGGCAGGACTTCCGCTCCGGAGAATATTTCCCCGGAGATCCGGTTCACTGCACAGGAAAAGAAAGGATTTCTTATCTTTTCAGCAAGTATGCTTGTTCCGGATCCGTCCGCTGTCCGCCGGGCGCCTTTTCCGGATTTTGCTGCTTCTGTCCGCTGCTCTCTCCGGGAGATTCTGCTTAACAGCATACTTCGCAGGTGTCATGGCCGCATTCAGTATCTTGACAGCGACCTGGCAGTACGGCATCTGAGAGTTATTATCCCCCTTCCTGCATAATCGGGCAGAAAGGGGGAATCATTTCTACCGGAACAGATTCATAATAAGCTGCCACAAAAACATAACTGGCACCACCTTTCTTTTTATGATGGCACCAGTTTACTCTTTCCGTTTTTAAAATTATCCAAGTGTTTTCCGTCTTCTATTCCGACAGAAGCATCCCTGTTTCTTCCTCCATTTTCTCCTGAATCCTGCTGATCCTGCTCCAGCATTCCTCCTGTTTCTGATATGCGTCTTCCGCATCCTGCTGCCACCGGACGTCATCCGGAGCATAGGCGTCCAGACCGCTGAATACCTGGTCTGTCATATATTCCAGTTCGTTTTCTTCCAGAGCGGCCAGAAACTCATTGGTGGCATAATACATATACCGGTTCAGTTCGCTCTGCACCTGGGACATGTATTCTGCTTCAAGCTGAAAAGCATCCGCCGTCGTCTCATCTTTCAGATCTGTTTCTTCCAGATACCATTCAAACCGCTCCAGATCATCCAGATACCGCTGTCTGTCCGTTTCTCCCAGCACGCAGAGAGCGCTGAATTCTGCCGCGGACATGCCTCTTTCCTCCATAAACGCTTCTGCTTCCTCCGAGATAACAGATCCGTATTCCGCAAGTTCAGTTTCCTCGATAGCATTGTATGATTTCCGCAGAATCTCTGCCGCCTGTTCTCTCCCGCTGTCTGTGGGGAAAAGGGCATATTCTTCTATGGCCCCAAGGGCTTCTGTATACCCGGACGCCATATCATCCTGAGGAATATACATGGCTTTGAATGCTTCTGCAAATGCTTTCATCTCCTCCGATACCGCCGGACGATTCGCCCGGTCCTGCCCGGTTTCCGCCGGAGCGCAGCTCCCCGCCGTCACTGCGGTCAGCAGAACTGCCAGAAGCGCCGGTATCACACCTGGACTTTTCATCTTCTCTGACATTTTTCCTCCTTTACATGCCCCCGAGACGCATCTCCCTTTCCGCGTCTTCCAGCGCCTTTTCCATGTTTTCCTTTTCCGCCCGTATCTCCTCCTCTTCCGCGCGGATTGACTGATAGAGCGGATATTCTCTGAGCATCTGTTCATATTCCTGTCTGTAAGCATCCGGATAGTCGTTCAGAACCGAAGCAGTTGTCCAGTTCAGCAGCCCGGACCGGGCGTCCAGATACTCTCTGTATCTTTCCACTGCATTTTTCCTTTCATGATCCGTGTATCCGGCAGACGGATTCAGCCTGTGGGACAGACTCTGCATATACTGCGCGGCATCTTCAAATGATTTTTCCGGAAATGTATACACATCCTCCAGATCTTCCTGTTCCAGATCAAGCCGCAGGTTCTCCGCGAGCGGCAGATACACAGAGACGGATGCCTCTTCATGCAGGCGCGCATAAAACTCACAGCTTTCCATGCCGCTGAGCATCTGTTCGTTCCAGTTTCCGTAATTCTCTTCCAGCGATCCTTCTTCCAGCATATCTTCCGCCTGGTCAAGCATGTCATACTGGGTCTGTATAACAAACCATGCGCTTCCTGTTACCAGCCCCATATTTTTAATGCTGTCTTCCACTTCTGCCCTGTCATTTTCGAAAAATGGATAGGAGATCTGTGTCCAGATCATAAATCCGGCGGTTCCCGCTCCGGCACAGACTGCCAGAATCCAGCTGTTCCTTTTGAATCTCTGTCTCGCCCTGGTCCGCATATATGTCTTTTTCCGGGCTTTTCCCTGCTCTGCAAGATAAACACACAGTTCCTGATGGCTTACCGTCCATCTTCCGTCCGAGTCCGCAAGAAGCTTCAGGGTATCTGACAGCAGACGGTTTACAGCAAAATCATACCACTGCCATATATCCGGAAAAGCGCCGCGTATTCTTGCTCCATTCCGTGCATATTCGGGGAATGCGAAGAGAAAGGCCCTGTCCTGGAGAAGGCTGTAACATTTCTCCGCGGTATGCATGATTCTTTCTGTTGAAAGGCTTCCCGCTTTTTCGCATTGTGACGCGGCTGCCGGCAGAAAATGTTCCAGCGCGAATCTGGCCGCGCAATATTCATCGTCGTCCTGCAGAATGCGCTCCAGTTTTTCCTCAATACTGATAAAATACCGGTCAAACAGATCTCTGACTCTGACCGGGAAATATTCATCCGCCCCTTCCGTCCGTTCATCAGAGCTCTCAGAGGCCATAATATCAAGATACATTCCCATAAACATCCGGTTGCTCAGAAGTCTGCCTGCATCGCTTCTCTCCGGCAGAGGGATATTCTTTTCCGCGCATATCCGGCGCTGCTGTTCCCTGCTTAAGCCGATCACTTCATATATCCGGAAGTCTGTACGCCATTTTCTCCCCGGGGCAGCGTTTCTCTCTGTAAGAATAACTGCTGTGCCTTTTTTCCGCGTCAGCTCCCGGATCTCATATGTAAGATGTTTTCTGTGTCCCGCTTCATCCAGCCCGTCCAGAAGGAACAGAAATTTCCCGTCGGATTCAAGCAGACGATTCAGGCAGGTCATCTCTTCTGCCTCCTGACGGCTGTCAGGCCGGAGCTTTTCCAGAATATACCGGCGGATTGCGTCTCCTGTTCCGTTATCCCCCGTGCACGCTGCCAGCGGAACATAGACCGGAACCGGCATATGCTCATCATAATATTCCGTATACCGTTTCCATATACGCAAAAGCATGCCGGTTTTTCCTGCGCCGCCTTCTCCCAGAAGGAGCACATTTCCTTCCCCTGCCTCTTTCTGAAATGTTTCTTCATCGATCTCTTCCATCTGTTCTGTACGCAGATGCATGGAACATTTATAGTTCGGCGCGCGCATCTGCCTCTCACAGGACAGACGCTGCCGTCTGCCCGCTTCCCACAGCGCAGCTCTGGTAATTCCGCGTCCTTCGATTCTGGCCAGCCACTCCCGGAGATCGTTTTTCAGCTCTTCACATTCCTGATATCTCACCGCAGGCGACTGGGACAGACCTCTTCCAAGTATCTGCCGCAGTTTCATGAAAGCCGTAACCGGAATATTCTCCAGACAGGGACAGTTGTCAAGCGCCCTGTTCAGCTCCTTTCTGTTCGTCTGTTCAGACCGGGTCAGTTTTCTCCCCGTCAGCAGATAAAACAGAACCGCGCATACAGAATACAGATCTGAGGCCCTCCCGAAATATTCCGTTCTTCCCAGCATTACTTCCGGCGCGGAATATCCTTCCTTTTTCCCTGTATAAAGTCCGTTGTCCCGGCTCTCTGCGGATATTTTCCATGCGCAGTTGTAGTCAATCAGAAGAAGCCGGTATTTCGTTTTCCCCGGCATTGGAATGATCAGAATATTATCCGGGCTGATATCAAGGTGAAGAAATCCTGTGTCATGAAATATTTTTACCACGTCGGCCAGCTCTTCCATAAACAGACATATTTCATGCAGTCCAGTGTGTTCCCGGTTTCTGTACTGCTCCAGCGTAATTCCTCCGTCAAACGGATACACTGTATAAATTGTCCCATTCATATACCAGGAATTAATATTTCCGGCCGCTGCTTCGGGATGGGCCGCAAGACAGCTCAGATGGATCTCATTTCCTGTCCGGAAACTTCTTTCATGCATCCGGAAATATTCTTCCTGCTCCGGCCTGCGGCAAATGCGCCCGTTACTGCCTCTGTATATGCCTCTGTCCTGGTGCCTGGGAAACAGCTCTTTTATCAGTACATAATGACAGTATTGTTTCTCAACCCCGTCCTGATAAACCGCTTTATATACGATTGCGTTCGAACCGCTTCCCGCGGCATTGATTATCCTGTATTCTGTATTCCCAAGCGTCAGCCGGCTGCCGCTGCCAAGATACTGCCTGCCATCTTCCATAAATTCTTCCTTTCATCCGGAATCCGCCGCGGCAGATCCCTCTTCAAACAAAAGATTTCACAGTGCTTTATCTGTATTATATATCCTTTTTCTCAGAAAAGCCGCACCTATTTTCCTTCCCTTCAAATCATGTTATACTGACCATAGCTGACGAAACAGACAGGACCGGAACACCGCCGTTTTCCTTGTCAGTATTTCTTCAGGAATAGCAACGCGAAAGGAGATTTCATATATGCGTCTGGAACTTACAGATCTTTCCGAACAGACATACCGCACGATAGGAGCTGTGGGAAAAGACCCTCTCTCAGCCATCGATTTTCTTCGCTCAGATATTCAGATCAGAGAATTTTATCCTTCTCTCCGGCAGCTTTATCCGGAATCAGATATAAAAGAACGTCTTGTAAATGGTTTTTCAGAAATTTCGCCTGACACGGAACGCGCGTCTGTCATCAGACGGGTTCAGAACTGGATAAACGGGAAAAACGTTCCCTCAGGCCGCGAGGATATTTTCATCATTGCCTTTTCCCTGCATCTGTCTGAGGAAGACGTATCCTATCTTCTTGGCTTTGTGTCCGATTACGGCATCCATTACCGTTCCCCTGAGGAACTTGCCTATTCCTACTGTCTGCGCACGGGCAGAACATACCCGGAAGCCGTCCGCTTTTTCCGGGATCTTCCCCGGGATGCCGCCTGTCAGCCAGCCGGAAGCGAATCTGCTCTGCATACCGAAGACGTATACAATTTGTTCCGCAATATCCGGACTGACAGAGAGTTCCTCAGTGAATACAGAAAATATCTGCAGGAGCTTAATTCCTTTCATCGGACTTCCTACGAAGCATTCCGTACATATTACGATATTCTGTCCCAGAATCCTCCGGAAAACCAGACCTCAGCTGAAAAGAAACCCTCTGGCTCAGACTGCAGAAAACTGTCTGTCGATGACGTGGTTTCCAGCTATCTTTCTCTGGGGATGCCGTCCGGAAAAAAACGCCGTCATCTTACTCCTCTGCAGAAAATGCTGAAAAACGGATGGCCGAACACTACCGCCCTGTCCAACATACTCAACCAGAAGGAAAATGTCACCAGAAAGCTTCTTACTCTTCTGTATATTGTCACCCAGAATATTGTTGATCCGGAATATACCGAACTGGATGAAGCCTACCTGACTCCATGGCAGCGGCTCGACGAACATCGCTGGATTCTGGATTCTGTTCTTGACAGATGCGGAATGAACACGCTTGATCCGAGAAATGCATGGGACTGGCTGGTTCTTTATTCGCTTTACACAGAACCGGATGAAGATATGGACGAAAGAATGCAGATCATTATACGGTATTTATTCAGAGGATAAGCTGCCCGGCAAATGTCCTCTCATGCAGGCATGGAGGCCGCCTGCCGGGCATATCACGCAAAAATACTGCGGGAGAAAACTGTGTCTTCACAGATTCTTCTCCCGCAGTATTTCAGTCCCATCCGGTGCCGCCGCACATCCCACATCTCCCGGTGCCGCCGCAGGCGGTGCATACTCCACTTTCACCATAGTTTCTATATGTGCCTGTACCATAACACAGAGAACAGGAACCCACTCCGCGGCAGGAAGTGCACATCTGGGATTCGCCGCCGTCATCCCATATATTTATCCCGCCCGGACTCTGCGTCGTCTGCGTCGTCTGCGTCGTATCAGACCGGGATCTGCGTGACTCTTCCTGCCTGTCGCTCCAGAAAGTCCAGATCCAGATGACAACAAGAGCCGCAACTACAATTTTCCATATGTGCTTTTTCATTTTTCTTTCCCCTTTATCAGACCTTTTTCCATTTCCTGACTGTGATTGTAATAAAAATTCCCCGGTAAAACAATCCATATGCGGCAAAACAGGCTTTCCGGCGGCGAAAAGTTCCTTCCGTTCTGTTATTGGCTTTTCTTAATATAAAAGCAGAAAGCTGCCGTCCGGCGAATACTGTTGTATTCACCGGACGGCAGCTTTTTTTATGATTCCGCCGTGCAGAATCGGTTCTGATTATATTTTACTCTGCTTTGTCTTCAGCATATACGTCTACCAGTTTCTTCAGGTATTCGTATCTCTCCATAGCCTCCTGCTCGTTGATCGCGAACAGTTTTGCAGCCTTCTCCGGATTGGATCTCTTCAGAGCATTGTAACGAACCTCGCCGTCAAGGAACGCCTGGTAATCCTCTTCCTTCGGAGCCTTGCTGTCAAGGAAGAACTTGTTGCCTTCAGCTGCCGGATTGTAACGGAAGTTGTTCCAGTATCCGCACTCTACTGCAAGCTGTTCCTCAGTCTGAGCTTTGCTCATACCTTTCTTGATACCGTGGTTGATACACGGAGCATAAGCGATAATCAGCGACGGTCCCGGATAAGCCTCAGCCTCTGTAATAGCTTTGACTGTCTGGTTGAAGTCAGCGCCCATAGCGATCTGAGCTACGTATACGTATCCGTATGTCATAGCCATGCCTGCCAGGTCTTTCTTCTTCGTCTCTTTACCGCCTGCTGCGAACTGTGCTGTAGCACCTGTTTTTGTAGCTTTTGAAGACTGTCCGCCTGTGTTGGAGTAAACTTCTGTATCAAATACCATGATATTGATGTCCTTGCCGCTTGCAAGTACATGGTCAACACCGCCGTATCCGATATCATAAGCCCATCCGTCACCGCCGAATACCCACTGGGATTTCTTGGCAAGGAAGTCTTTATGTTTCAGAAGCTCTTTCTTCTCCATACGGTCGCATCCGCATTTCTCCAGAGCTGCAACAAGCTTATCTGTTGCGGTTCCGTTTGTCGCGCCGCATGCAAATGTATCAAGATATTCCTGAGCAGCTGCCTTAACATCAGCGTCTTCTGCCTCTGCCGCAAGCGTCTCAACATATCCTTTCATTCTGTCTCTGATGGTATTCTGAGCAAGCAGCATACCATATCCGAACTCAGCATTGTCCTCGAACAGAGAGTTGCTCCATGCCGGTCCTTTGCCTTCCGGATTTACCGTATAAGGTGTGGACGGTGAGGAGTTGCCCCAGATTGAAGAACATCCTGTTGCATTCGCGATATACATTCTGTCGCCAAACAGCTGTGTGATCAGTTTTGCGTACGGTGTCTCGCCGCAGCCTGCACATGCGCCTGAGAACTCAAGCAGCGGCTGTTTGAACTGGCTTCCCTTTACAGTTGTCTCTTTGAATTTTGCTACAACTTCCGGTTTTACCGGGATCTCTCTTCCGAAATCGAAGTATTTCTGCTGGCCGGCATTTTCTTCCATGTTGCCCATAACGAGAGCTTTCTCGCCCTTCTTGCCCGGGCAGACATTTGCGCAGGAGCCGCATCCTGTACAGTCGTAAGCGGATACAGTCATTGTAAACTTCATACCCGGCATACCGATCATATCCAGAGTCTTCAGTCCTTCCGGAGCCTGAGCAGCTTCTTCTTCTGTAAGAGCTACCGGACGGATAACCGCGTGCGGACATACATAGGAGCAGCGGTTACACTGGATACAGTTGTCCGGATTCCAGATCGGGATATCCACTGCGATACCACGTTTCTCGTATGCGGAAGAACCGGACGGTGTGGAGCCGTCTGCATACTCTGTAAATGCAGATACCGGAAGTGTATTTCCTTCCTGAGCATTTACCTTTGCCTGAATATTCTTAACGAAATCAACAACATCTTTTCTGCCGTTCTCATCTACCTTCGGTGATGCAAGTCCCTCGTCAGCCGCATCTTTCCAGCTCTCCGGAACAGTTACTTCTACAACCTGTTTTGCGCCTGCGTCGATAGCGTCGTAGTTCATCTGAACGATCTTGTCGCCTTTTCTTCCGTATGTAGCCTTTGCGGCAGCCTTCATCAGATCAATTGCCTCAGCCTCCGGAATGATAGCGGCAAGTTTGAAGAATGCAGACTGAAGAACTGTATTGATACGTCCGCCAAGTCCGATCTCTTTACCAATCTTAATACCGTCGATTGTATAGAATTTGATGTTGTGGTTTGCGATATAAGCTTTCACCTGTCCCGGCAGATGTTTCTCAAGTCCTTCCATATCCCACGGGCAGTTCAGAAGGAATGTACCGCCGTCAACAAGTTCCTGAACCATGTTGTACTTGTCCACATAGGACGGATTATGGCAGGCTACAAAGTTTGCCTGATGGATCAGGTATGTAGATTTGATCGGCAGTTTACCGAAACGAAGGTGAGACATTGTAACACCGCCTGACTTCTTGGAGTCATAATCGAAGTAAGCCTGTGCGTACATGTCTGTGTTGTCGCCGATAATCTTAATGGAGTTCTTGTTCGCTCCAACTGTACCGTCAGCGCCAAGTCCCCAGAATTTACAGTTGATTGTTCCCTCCGGTGTTGTAACCAGCGGCTCGTCAGCTTTCAGTGACAGGTTTGTCACATCATCCTCGAT